>JBEDFW010000001.1:0-6923 GCA_041174985.1 Actinomycetota bacterium
GTACGTGGGTCCGGCCTTCGGATGGAACACCGACACCATTCCCTCGAAACGGAAGATCGATCCGTGCACCACCGGGATGCCGAGCTTCACGCTCGCGTCGTTGAGCAGATACCGCGACGGGAAATTGTCGGCTCCGTCGACGATCACGTCGTAACCCGAGATGATGTCGATGATGTTGTCGGCCGACAAACGGGTGTCGTAAGCAACAACGTTGACGTCGGGGTTCAGCAGTGTGAGCGTCTTCTTCGCCGAGTCGACCTTTCGATCGCCGATGCGATCGACGTTGTGCAGGATCTGGCGCTGAAGATTGCTGGCGTCCACTTCGTCCATGTCGACGATGCCGAGCGTTCCGACACCCGCTGCCGCGAGATACAACGCGGCCGGAGAACCGAGACCACCGGCGCCGAGGAGAAGAACCTTGCTGCCGAGCAGTTTCGCCTGACCTTCCACTCCGACTTCGGGTAGGAGCAAGTGGCGCTTGTACCGGTTGCTCTGTTCGGGTGTCAGTGCGGCTGGCGTCTTCCACGCCCGACCCTCGTCCTTCCACTTGCCGAATCCCCCGGCCATCGACAGAACGTTCGAGTAACCGAGTTCGCCAAGCGTGCGCGCGGCGAACGCACTGCGCACTCCACCCGCGCAGTACACGACGACCGGTGTCGTCTTGTCGCTGATGCGTCCTTCGACCTGCGCCTCGAGATGTCCACGCGGAATGTGCAACGCGCCCGGCAACGCACCCTCGGCGTACTCGTCGGGTTCGCGCACGTCGAGCACGGTCACTCCACCGGCGCCGATGCGCTCGGCCGCCGCGGCGGTGTCGATTTCGGTGATGACGGCCTTGGCGGCCGACAGCAGATCCTTGAACGTTGCCATGCCGAAACCCTACCCGTTGAGTCGGGAATTCCCCCGGTGCGCCTCCCCCGGCGAGACGGTCAACTGGGGATGAGCCGGGGCAGCCACTCCCCGATCGAACCCACGATGAGGGCACTGGCGAAGCGGTCCATCGACGTCGGTTCACCGTTCAGGATCACCACGTCGGCCGCGGCGTTGCGGGCCCGCGGCACGACGTTGTTGGCCGGACCGACGGCCAGGGTGGTTCCGACCGCCAGCAACAGATCGCAGTCCTCGGCGGCGTCCATCGCGGCCTGGATCACGTGTGGAACGAGCGACTCGCCGAAGAGAATCGTGGCGCTCTTCAGAATTCCTCCACACAGGAGGCACGGCGGATCGGGGTCACCGTCCTGCACGCGTTGCACCGCTTCGCTCATCGGTCGACGATCGCCGCAGGTCCAACACACCGTCTCGCGCCACGAGCCGTGCACTTCGATCACCTTGTCGGGTGAGTGCCCGACGTCGAGATGCAATCCGTCGACGTTCTGCGTCACGAGCGCCCGCAGACGGCCTTGCTCTTCGAGTCGCAACAACGTGCGATGCCCGAGATTCGGCTCGGGTCGGCGACGACCGAGATTGGCAACCCGCCCTTCCCAAGCGATGCGACGAACCTCGGGGTCACCGATGTAGTAATCGATCGTCGCCGTCTTCTCGGCGGCCGGGTTCTTGGTCCACAAACCGTTCGGCCCGCGGAAATCGGGGATGCCCGAATCGGTCGACACGCCGGCACCGGTGATCACCGTGATGCGACGCGCCTTGGCCACGAGTTCGGCCACCGCGTCGAACGCCGGATCACCCGCATCGGTGATGGTGGTCTCGGCGCCGCGCACGAGCACATTGTGTCGCACTCTCTCGCCGTGGCCACAGGCGATCGACCACATTCACGGTGTCACGACGAAGGGAGATCCATGAACCCGTCCCGCACTCTCCACCTCTTCGAGGCCGACCCATCGGTGGTCGTCGTCGAGTCCTGGTCCGACCCCACGCTCGCCCAGTACGGCTTCGCCGTCACCAGCGATTACGTCGAGGTGTTCTGGCTCACGACCCTCGGCCCCACCGCCACCTGGCTCCTGCGCCGTCTCGCCGCCGCCACCTCGCATTGCGACCCCGTTCACCTCGACGTCGCGGAGCTGGCGACCAGTCTCGGTATCGGATCACCGGTCGACCGTCTGACTCCACTCGTCAAGTCGCTCGATCGGCTCGTCATGTTCGGCGTCGCCCAGGCGCGACGAGATCGTCTGGCAGTTCGCAGTCACGTTCCTCCGCTCGCGTCGAAGCAGATCGATCGACTGCCACCGCATCTGCGGCGCTCGCACGAGAACTGGATGGCCGGACGAGCTTCGATCGATTTCCCGATCGTCGCCGCGTCGAAGATCAGCGTCGGCCGGTCGGCCGCGTGAACTGCAACGCCAACTCGATCAAGAGACGCGTCCCGAAACCGGTCGCACCGCGACTCAACCAACCTTCGTCACCGTCCACGCTCATCGGTCCGGCGATGTCGAGGTGGGCCCACGGCACGTCACCGGTGAACTCGTTCAGGAAGAGGGCCGCCGTGATGGCACCGCCGTACGGCCCACCGACGTTCTTCATGTCGGCCACGTTGGAGTCGAGGAACTTGCGGTACGAGCGCTCGAGCGGAAGCTGCCACACCGGCTCGTCGGCCTGCTTCGAGGCACCGATCACCTGCTCGATGAAGTTCTGATCGGATCCGAGCACACCGGCGATCCGGGGTCCGAGAGCCGCCATGCACGCTCCGGTGAGAGTGGCGATGTCGACGATGGCGTGGGGCTTGGCCTCCACGGCCAGCGACAGACCGTCGGCGAGAATGAGTCGTCCTTCGGCATCGGTGTTGTGGATCTCCGACGTCTTGCCGTTGCGGAACGTGAGCACGTCGCCCATCGCCATGGCACTGCCCGACGGACGGTTGTCGGTGCACATGAGGAATCCGGTGACCTTCGACTTGCAACCGAGAACCGCGAGCGTGCTCATGGCCGACAGCACCGCGGCCGCGCCGCTCATGTCCATCTTCATGTTGGCGTGCGACGCATCGCTCGGCTTCAGGCTGATACCACCCGAGTCGTAGGTGACGCCCTTGCCCACCATCACGAGGTGACCGGTGGCGCCCTTCGTACGTGACGAACTCTTCGGTGTGTAGGTGAGCTTCACCATGCGGGGCGGTTCGACCGAACCCTTGTTGACGGCGAGCAATCCACCCAGACCCAACACCTGGATCTTGTCCTTGTCGAACACCTCGACCTCGAGACCCGACGCCCGTGCCACGTCGACGGCGCGGTCGGCGAGCATGCGCGCGGTGAGATGAGCGGGCGGAAGATTGGCCAGATCTCGAGCCAGGCTCACGGCCCCCGCGGTCACCTTGCCGCGCTCGACACCCGCGTCGGCACCACGAGCCTTGGTCGACGACGACACGATCGTCACCGTTCCACTCGGTACCGACTTGGTCGACTTCAACTCGTGGAACCGGTACGACGCCATGAGAAATCCTTCGGCGACGGCCTGGCCGGCCGATCGTGCGTCGAGTGACACCGCGTCGACGAGCGACAGCGCGACCTTGCCGTGCTTGGCCGTGGCGCGCGCGAACGCTGCGGCGGCGTTACGCAGATCGGCGGCCGTGGCCTTTCGCGCGTCGCCCACACCGACGGCGACCACGGTGGGTCCCTTGGCGGTTGGCAGCACGAGGGTCTGACCGACCTTGCCGTCGAAGCCGTGCGCCGAGAGGGCCTCGCGGCCGAGTCCGACCCCACGCGGGACCGCTCCCGAGGTGGACACGGCGATGCCGACGGCATCGACCGAGCGAGGAAGTGAACGGGAAGTCGACACGGAATACGTCATGTCGTCAGTCTGCCAGCCCGTCGACCCCGAGTTCCGGGTCGGGGTTCAGCCGATGTTGCGCACGGGGAGACTCTCCCCTTCGTTCCAACGCGCCATGGTCCAGAGCAGGTCGGACAAGCGGTTGAGATACGGAACGACGTGCGAAGGAGGCGGCGCCGCCGCGATCGAGTGGCGTTCGGCGCGTCGCACGACGGTGCGCGCGACGTCGAGCCAAGCCGAGACCTTGTTGCCACCCGGCACCACGAACTCGGTGGGAGGAGTGAAACGGGTGTCGAGGTCGTCGATCGAGCGCTCGAGTCGCTCGACCATCTCGGGCGTGACGCACGACGCACCCGGAGTCAGTTTCGAACGATTCTCGGGAAGGGTGGCCAACTCGGCCATGAGCACCCACAGGTCGCGCATGATCGGAATGAGAAGTGCCTCGACCTCCGAACCGTGTCCGGCTTCGGCCCGCACGACACCGAGAATCGCCTGCGCTTCGTCGGCGGTTCCGTAGGCCCGCGGCAAGGTGGAATCCTTGGCGACCCGGCCACCGTAGAAGAGACCCGTGGTGCCGTCGTCACCGTGTTTGGTGTAGATGCGTTCCCGAGTCACGTCGTGACCCTACTGGCGCTCGCGTGTCGACGAGAGATCGTGTTCGCACACGTCACATTCCCGTCGAAACAGCGAATACTTCCGGTCGATCCGGAACCGACGAGTAGCGTTGAGGTCGATGGTGAGGCAGCCCTATCTCGACGCGATCAACGAGCGCGTGATCGTGTTCGACGGAGCGTTCGGCACGTTCGTGCAGGGACTCGACCTCGGACCCGACGACTTCGGCGGCACGAGCCTCGAAGGCTGCAACGAGATGCTCTGCCTCTCGCGCCCCGACGTCATTCGTCAGATGCACCGCGCCTTCCTCGACGTCGGAGTCGACGCCCTCGAAACCGCCAGTTTCGGCAGCTTCTCCACGGTCCTCACCGAGTACGACATTCCCGAGCGGGCCCACGAACTCAACGTCGCCGCGGCTCGCCTCGCGCGTGAAACCGCCGACGAGTACGAAGTCGACGGACGTCCGCGCTATGTGGCCGGCTCCATCGGACCCGGGACCAAGTTGCCCAGTCTCGGTCACATCGGCTTCGCCGAACTACGCGACGCCTACACCGAACAGGCTCGAGGCCTTCTGGTCGGAGGCGTCGACCTCTTCCTGGTCGAGACGTGCATGGATCTTCTGCAGATCAAAGCGGCCATGATCGGTTGCCGGCGCGCCATGGCGGCCGAGGGTCGCCAGGTTCCGATTCAGGTGCAGGTGACCATGGAGACGACCGGTCGCATGCTCGTCGGCAGTGAGATCGGCGCGGCGGTCACGGCGATCGGCGCCATGCGACCCGACGTTCTCGGCATCAACTGCGCCACCGGTCCGGCCGAGATGCAAGAGCATCTGCGTTACCTCTCGCAACATTCTCGCGTCCCCATCAGCGTGCTCCCCAACGCCGGCCTGCCGAGTGTCGTCGACGGTCGCACGCATTACGACCTCACACCAGAGGCTCTCGCCGAGTTCCATCTGCATCACGTGCGCGATCTCGGGATCGGCATCGTGGGCGGCTGTTGCGGCACCACCCCGGCGCACATGAAAGCGGTCGTCGACGCCGTGCGCGGTCTCACCGTCGCACCGCGCCACCCCGACGACGAAGCCAGCGTGTCGTCCATCTACTCGCCGGTTCCGATCAAACAGGACAACTCGTTCCTGATCATCGGCGAGCGCACCAACACCAACGGTTCCAAGGCTTTCCGTGAAGCGATGATCGCCGGCGACTGGGACACCTGCACCAAGATGGCCACCGAACAGGTCCGTGAAGGAGCCCACGTCCTCGACGTCTGCGTCGATTACGTGGGTCGCGACGGCGTGGTCGACATGAACGAGATCGCGTCGCGCTTCGCCACGCAGGCGAGCGTTCCTCTCGTTCTCGACTCCACCGAACCTCCGGTCATGGAAGCTGGTCTCCAACACATCGGTGGTCGCGCCATCCTCAATTCGGCCAACCTCGAGGACGGTGAGGAACCCGGCTCACGTCTCGATCGCGTCTTCTCTCTCGCTCGCGAGTACGGCGCCGCCGTGGTGTGTCTCCTCATCGACGAGAAGGGACAGGCTCGTGACGTCGAATGGAAGATGGAGATCGCTCATCGTCTGCATCGCATCGCCGTCGATCGCTACGGCCTGAGCGCCTCCGATCTGATCTTCGACGCCCTCACTTTCCCGCTCTCCACCGGCGACGACGACCTGCGCCTCGACGCCAAGCACACGATCGACGCCATTCGGCGCATCAAGACCGAGATCCCCGGTTGTTTCACGACTCTCGGCGTGTCGAACGTGAGTTTCGGCCTGAAGCCGGCCGCCCGTCAGGCTCTCAACAGCGTGTTCCTGAACGAGTGCGTCGCTGCCGGCCTCGATTCGGCGATCGTGCACGCCGGCAAGATCGTGCCTCTCGCCCGCATGCCCGAAGAGCACAAGCAGGTCTGCCTCGATCTCGTCTACGACCGTCGTCGACCGGGCTACGACCCGCTCACGACGTTGCTCGAGGTGTTCGCCGACGTGTCGACCGTCGAGGCGGTTCGTGAGGATCGCAGCGATTGGTCCATCGAGAAACGCCTCAAACATCGGATCATCGACGGTGACCGAGAAGGACTCACCGACGATCTCGACGAAGCGATGGCCAACGGCCTCGCACCCCTCACCATCGTCAACGACGTCCTGCTCGACGGCATGAAGGTCGTCGGCGAATTGTTCGGTTCGGGTCAGATGCAGCTTCCCTTCGTTCTGCAGTCGGCCGAGACCATGAAGACCGCCGTCGCCCATCTCGAACCGCACATGGAGAAGACCGGCGAGTCGAGCGCCAAGGGCAAGTTGGTCCTGGCCACCGTCAAGGGCGACGTGCACGACATCGGCAAGAACCTGGTCGACATCATCTGCACCAACAACGGCTACGAAGTGCACAACATCGGCATCAAGGTGCCGATCAGCGAGATGGTTCAGAAGGTCAAAGAAGTGAAAGCCGACGCACTCGGCATGAGCGGACTTCTCGTCAAGAGCACCCTCATCATGCGCGAGAACCTCGAAGAGATGAACCGCCTCGGCCTGGCCGACGTGCCGGTGCTGCTCGGAGGTGCAGCTCTCACCCGCTCGTACGTCGAGCAGGATCTGCGCG
>JBEDFW010000002.1:0-5523 GCA_041174985.1 Actinomycetota bacterium
ACGTGACCTCGGCGAGCGGCGTTCCGGCGTCGTCGAACGACTTCTGCACGGTGGTCGACTCTCGTCCGGTCACCGTTCGAGTGTCACCGAACAGGTGTTCTGTGTCAAGTACCGCCCGTGAGTCGGGGTCGTACGATCGGCACCATGTCGGCGACCCGTCCCTACGAACTCGGTCTGGTCGAGATCGGCGACGGTTGCCACGCCTATCTGCAGCCCGACGGCAGTTGGGGTTGGAGCAACGCCGGGCTGGTCGTGGGCGACGGTGCATCGCTTCTCGTCGACACCTTGTTCGACCTCGTCCTCACCGAGCGGATGCTCGAATCGATGAAGCCCCTCACTCGAACGGCTCCGATCGCATCGCTCGTGAACACTCACGCCAACGGCGACCACTGCTACGGCAACCAACTGATCGACGGAGCCGAGATCATCTCGTCGACCGCGGCCGCTCACGAGATGTCGGAGGTTCCTCCGTCGATGCTCGCTGCGCTGAACGCGGCGCCTGGTGACGTGGGCGAACTGTTCCGCAGCTTCTTCGGCGAGTTCCACTTCGAGGGAATCGAGTTGCGTCTGCCCACGCGTACCTTCGACGGACGTCTCGACATCGACGTGGGTGGACGAGTGATCGAATTGGTGGAAGTCGGTCCGGCACACACCGCCGGTGACGTGATCGCCTTCGTTCCCGACGCGCGCACCGTCTACACCGGCGACATCCTCTTCATCGGAGGTACGCCCATCGTGTGGGCCGGCCCGCTCTCCAACTGGATCGCCGCCTGCGATCTCATTCTGGGATCCGACGTCGACACCGTGGTCCCGGGCCACGGCCCGATCACCGACAAGGCCGGTGTCGTCCAAGTGCGCGACTACCTCGCTTTCATCGAGCACGAGGCGACGGCCCGTCACGCTGCGGGAATCGACGCCTTCGATGCGGCCCGGGACATCGCGCGCGAACTCGGCGCCTTCGCCGCGTGGGGTGAATTCGGTCGGGTGAGCGTGAACGTCGAGACCGTCTATCGAACTCTCGACAGTGACCATCGTTCCCCTGACGTCGTCGAGCAGTTCCGACGCATGGCGGCGATCGAACGCGCCTGAGCGATCGACGTCACTCGCTTTTCTTGAGACTCCGTCGCATGGCGAGGATCCAGCCGATCACCACGCAGGCGGCGAAGATCAACCACTGGATGGCATACGAGAGATGGCTGCCTTCGCTGAGTGACGGCGGGGCGACGACGCGCAACAGTGGATCGTCGGGCGGGTCGGAGACGTCCATGGCGAGGGAGACGTCGATCACGTCGCCGTCGATCTGCGCGTCGAGACGATCGAGATCGAGGCGGAACATCTCGGTGAGTCGACCTTCGGCCTCGGAAGGCTGGCCGGTGCGACGTCGTTCCGAGGATCGCAGAACACCGACGACCGACACCGACCCCGCCGGAGCGATCGGGGGAGTTTCGTCGAGGCCGACGAACCCACGGGTCACGGCGAGAACGCGTCCGTCGTCGAGGAGCAACGGAGTCACGACGTTGACCCCGGCACGGCCGTCCTGACTCCGATTCAGGATCAGGATCTGTTCGTCGACGAGGTACGAGCCGCGGGCGGCGACGGCGCGCCATTCGACGGCGCTCGGATCGTCGACATCGAGGTCGGCGATGTCGACGATCGGTGCCGATGAACGCGAGCGAACGTCGCGATTGAAGGACTGGCGCTGGTCGAGACGGTCGAACTGCCAGAGCGACAACATCACCATCCCGACGACACCGGCGAGGCACACCAGGTGGAACGCGATCCAACGAGGACGTAGCCATCGTGATCGGAGTCGGATTCGGTTCACGTCCCGTCACTGTATGTGGCACGCTGGCGCGGTGTCGCTTCCCGACTTCCACATTCCTCACGCCGACAAGATCGAATGGATGATCGAGACCAACGGCTGGGCGCTCGAACCGGTGGCAGCGCGCACCGATCTCGAACCACCGCGCGCCGGCTACTCCTACACGATCGGATTTCCGGAGCGATTCTCCTTTCCCGAAGTCGTGGTGTTCGGGCTCACTCCCGTCGCCGCGCGCGGGTTGCTCGATCTGGTGGCCCAGCAGCTCGACGCGGGTGTCGAGATTCCGAGTGACGTGCCGTTGCAGGGTCTGCTCGACAACGAATTGAGATGTGTGTTCGCAACCGTCGACTTCGAGAGTCACGCCGATCTCTTCGTGACCGGTCGGGCCTGGCACAAAGGCGCGTTCCCCGTCGTACAGTTGTTGTGGCCCGACCGTCAGGGCTGGCTGCCGAACGAGAGCGGATTCGACCATCGGGTCGCTCTGGCCCAGCCGGTCATCGGGCTCACCGATCGAACCTGATCGTCCCGCCGTCGGAGTGCGTCGGTTTCGCTGGCACACTGGGGGAGTGGACCGACCGCTTCTCGTCTTCGACGGAGATTGCGCCTTCTGTACGCGCAGCGTTCGCTTCGTCGAGCGTCGTATCCGCCGCCGTCCGACCATCGTTGCCTGGCAGTCGGTCGATCTCGACGAACTCGGCCTGACCCAGGCCGCGTGCGAAGAAGCCGTGCAGTGGATCGGTTCCGACGGCGAGCGAGCCGCGGCTCACGTGGCGGTGGCTCGAACCCTCGTCCACGGAGGCAAGGGATGGGCGGTCCTCGGTCGAATCATCATGCTGCCCGGGGTCCGCTGGGTCGCCGGAGCGCTGTACCGGTGGATCGCCCGTAACCGGCACCGAATGCCCGGCGGGACGGCCCAGTGCAACCTTCCGGCAGCAGAACGGACACAATGAGGCCATGAGTCCCTCGGAGAACCCCCGAGCCCAGTGGAAGAAGGCCTTCGAGGAATCGCGGGTCCGAAGCGACCGTTTCCAGACGATGTCGGGAATTCCGCTCGAGCCGGTGTACGGCCCGGAAGGCGCTGAGCACCCCGGTGTCTATCCCTACACGCGTGGTCCGTACGCATCGATGTACCGGTCGAAGTTGTGGACGATGCGAATGTTCGCCGGTTTCGGCACCGCGATCGACACCAACCAACGGTTCAAGGAGATCATCCGAGCCGGAGGTGACGGTTTGTCCACCGCGTTCGACATGCCCACGCTTCTCGGTCTCGACTCCGACGACCCGATGGCTCTCGGCGAAGTCGGTCGTTGCGGCGTGGCCATCGACACGTTGTCCGACATGCGCGACCTCTTCGCCGACATCGACCTCGGTTCGATCACGACGTCGATGACCATCAACTCGCCGGCTGCCGTACTGCTCGCCATGTTCGTGGCCCAGGCCGAGTCGGCCGGAGTGTCCCGAGCCCGCCTCGGTGGAACCCTGCAGAACGACATCTTGAAGGAGTATCAGGCTCAGAAGGAGTTCGTCTTCCCGCCACGGCAGTCGATGCGGCTGGTACGCGACACGGTTGCGTTCACCGCCGCCGAGATGCCGCGATGGCACTCGATCTCGATCTCGGGCTATCACATTCGTGAGGCAGGGGCCACGGCAGCCGAAGAATTGGCGTTCACGCTCGGAAACGGCTTCGCCTACGTCGAACTCGCGCGCCAAGCCGGCCTTCCGGTCGACGCCTTCGCTCCTCGACTCTCGTTCTTCTTCAATGCGCACATCGACTTCTTCGAAGAGATCGCCAAGTACCGTGCGGCGCGTCGCATCTGGGCTCGCTGGATGAAGGAACGCTACGGAGCCACCAACGAGCGGTCGATGCAGTTGCGCTTCCACACGCAGACCGCCGGCGTGTCGCTCACGGCGCAGCAGCCCGAGGTCAACATCATTCGCACGGCGATCGAGGCCTTGGCCGGTGTTCTCGGCGGCACCCAGTCCCTTCACACCAACTCGATGGACGAGGCTCTCGCTCTTCCCACCGAGAAGGCGGCCCGCATCGCGCTTCGCACCCAGCAGGTTCTCGCCTACGAAACCAACGTCACGCACGTGGCCGATCCCCTCGGTGGCTCGTACTTCGTCGAAGAGTTGACCGACGAGATGGAGCGGCGTGCCGAGGAGATCTTCGCCCGTATCGAAGAAATGGGCGATGGTTCGATGCTCGAGGGATGCATCACGGGCATCGAGGAGAACTGGTTCCAGGGACGGATCGCCGATTCGGCGTACGAACTCGAGCGGGCCTTCAACGCAGGCGAACGTGTGATCGTGGGCGTGAATCGTTTCCTCGAGGGCAACGACGAGGACGAGCTCGAGACCCTGCGCATCACCAACGAAGACGAGGCCAAGCAACGCCGCCGTCTGGCGGAGGTCAAACAGGAGCGCGACGAACGAGCCGTGGCCGACGTTCTCGATCGATTGGCCAAGGACGCCGTCGATCCGGAGGTGAATCTGATGCCGGCACTCATCGAAGCATCACGTTCCTACGCCACGGTCGGCGAAATGATGAACACCATGGCGGGAGTCTTCGGACGCCACGTCGAAGTTCCGACGATCTAGTCACGGGGGAGAAGATGACGGCCACTCGAGTTCTCGTCGCCAAGGTCGGTCTCGACGGTCACGATCGAGGCGTCAAGGTGGTGGCGCGCCTGCTGCGTGACGCCGGGTTCGAAGTGATCTACACCGGTCTGTTCCAGACTCCTGACACCGTGGCGGCCGCGGCGATCGACGAGGACGTCGACGTCATCGGCCTGTCGATGTTGTCGGGTGCTCACATGACACTCGCGCCGCTCGTCGTTCGAGCGCTGCGCGATCGGGGCGCCGACATACCGGTCGTCGTCGGGGGGATCGTGCCGAACCGTGATGTCGAAGAGTTGACGGCGGCAGGAATTGCCGCAGTGCTCGGACCCGGAGCGCCGGCTGATCAGGTGGTGGAAGCGGTCTCTACTGCAGCCCGTGAAGGGCGCCGCCGTCGAGAGGTATCGCCACGCCCGTGATGAACTTCGCGTGCTCGGAGCACACGAAGGCGGCCACGTGGCCGAAATCGTCCGGATCACCGAGTGTGCGCGCCGGCACCGACGCGGCAACGGCATCGAGGTCGGCGTAGAGGGATGTCAACCGATCGGTCGCGTGCAGACCGGGTTGAAGAGAATTGACCGTCACGTTGTGCATCGCAACTTCGCGAGCGACGGTCTTCAGGAATCCGGTGACTCCGGCTCGCGCGGTGTTCGACAGAATCAATCGGTCGATCGGTTCGCGCACCGATGACGACGTGATGGCCACCACGCGCCCCCAACGTCGTTCGATCATCCCCGGGAGGGCGGCTTGGCAGAGGGCCACGGTCGACAAGAGGTTCAGTCTCAGAGCCGATTCGTAGGCGTCGAAGGCGGTCGACGCGAAGTTTCCTGGCGGAGGACCACCGGCATTGGCGATCAGGATGTCGACTCCGCCCAGGAGGTCGCAGGAGCGATCGACGAGGGCGCGAGCTGCATCGGCATCACTCACGTCGGCCGCTACGACGTGCACGACGGCCCCATCGGTCGGTCGAATCGTGGTCGCCGCGGCGTCGAGTCGTTCCCGCGATCGAGAGGCGATGACGACCGAAACTCCATTGGCTGCCAGAGCTCGCGCGGTGGCCAGACCGAGTCCGCTCGAAGCACCGG
>JBEDFW010000003.1:0-8985 GCA_041174985.1 Actinomycetota bacterium
GTAGATCTCCCACTTCTCGGCGTCCGGGCCGTCGACCCACACCTTGTCCTGAACGGCGAAGCAGCACGTGGTGTTCTCCTCCACGAGCGTTTCCATTCCTTGGTTCTGCAGTCGTCCGATCGCTGCCTGGACCTCGTCGGTCGACTCGACCTCTACTCCGAGATGGTTGAGAGTTCCACCTTCGGAGGCGTTCTCCATCAGGACCAGTTTGAGCGGGGGCTCGGCGATGGCGAAATTGGCGTAGCCCTCGCGCACTTTGGCCGGCGCGCAACCGAACAGCTTCGAGTAGAAGGCGATCGCCTCGTCGAGATTCGAGACGTTGAGTGCGAGTTGGACACGTGACATGGTGACTCCTTCGACTCCTCGATCGTATCCGGGTCAGCTCGGTCGACTGTCGGTCACAGAAGTGAACTCTGGGAGAAGCACCGGTTGATCATTGATCGACCAGCGAATGAGACCGGTGGCCAGAGCGACGTAGGCCGCGACGGCGACGGCGAAGGGAACCACCGACCCGTCGATGTGACCGGCTCCGAGATTGCCGAGCAGGGCTCCGATGGCGGTGGTGAACGTCGCGTTGAAAGCCGAGGCCGTTCCGGCCACGTGAGGAACCGGGGTCAGCGCTGCGGTGTTGCAGAGCGGGCCCATGCCTTGAGCCACCGGGACGACGAGGGAGACGGCGATCGTGAAGAGCCAGAAGTTCGGGACACCGTCGTTGGTGACCGCGACGACGAGAAGCACGAGCGCGGTGGCGATGCAGTAGGCCGAGAGACGCTTCAACAGTGTGTCGGTGCCGTGGAGGCGAACGAAACGGGCGTTCGCCAACGAATTGGCGGCGAACAGTACGGCGATGGCGCCGAAGAAAAGTGGGAACCAGTCCCCGTAGCCGTACACGTCCTCGAGGACGATCTCGGATGCCGAGAGGTAACTCGTGACGATGCCGAAGAGAAAACCTGTGGCGAGAGTGAAACCGATCGTGCGTCGGTGGCGGAGCACTTCACGGATACCGCGCCCGGTGTCGCGCAACGTGAACGGCCGTACGTTGTCGGGCGACAGCGTCTCGGGGAGGCGGAAGGTCCACAAGAAGAGTGCAACACCGATGACGGCCGGAGCGATGAACACCGCTCGCCACGGCAACACGGTGATCAGACCGGCACCGATGGTAGGCGCAACGATCGGAACGAGAAGGAAGACCGACATGATGAACGACATCAGCCGGGCCATCGCATCGCCGGCGTAGCGATCGCGAATCATGGCCATGGTGATCGAACGTGGTCCGGCCGAACCGAGTCCCCAGATGAAGCGCGAGACGATCACGAGTGGCCACGAAGGAGCGAGTGCAGCGAGGACCGCGGCTATGACGTACAACGCCATCCCGCAACGCAAGGGGATCAGTCGCCCGTACTTGTCGGAGGCGGGTCCGTACAACCACGGACCGGCGGCCATACCGAGGAAGAACGCAGTGATGATCCAGGCCACGTCGGCGGAGCCGGGAGCCATTCCGTACTCGGCACGCATCTCGGGAAAGGCGGGCAACATGATGTCGATCGCCATCGCAGTGCTCGACATGAATGCGATGACGGAAACGACGAACTCTCGTTCTCCGATGTGTCGCGTGGACTGCACGTCGTCACAGTACGCCCCAGTGGGACGAGCGACCCAGTAGATTGCCCATCTTGTGTCCACCGTCGACGTTCCGACCGAAGCCGCTCGACGGCGAACGATCGCGATCATCAGTCATCCCGACGCGGGCAAGACCACGCTGACCGAAAAATTCTTGCTCTACGCCGGAGCGATTCAGTCGGCCGGTGCCGTGCACGCACGTGGAGATCGTCGGGGTGCCACATCCGACTGGATGGAACTCGAACGACAGCGCGGAATCTCGGTGTCGTCAGCAGTGCTGCAGTTCCCGTACCGCGACCACGTGATCAACTTGCTCGACACCCCGGGCCACCGCGACTTCTCGGAGGACACGTATCGAGTTCTGGCGGCGGTCGATGCGGTCATCATGGTGCTCGACACGGCGAAGGGCATCGAGTCGCAGACGCTCAAATTGTTCCAGGTCTGCCGCACACGCCGTCTCCCGGTCATCACGTTCTTCAACAAGTACGACCGTCCCGGACGCGATCCGCTCGAACTTCTCGACGAAGTCGAGGAACAGATCGGATTGCGGCCCACTCCGGCCACCTGGCCGGTCGGCATCCCCGGTGACTTCCGCGGTGTCATCGACCGTCGGTCGGGGGAGTACGTACGTTTCACGCGTACGGCTCGTGGAGCGTCGCTCGCACCGGAGGAGATCGTGGCGCGTGACGTCGCGGCGAACGAAGAGGGCGATGCTTGGAAGGTGGCCCTCGACGGTTGCGGTCTGCTCGACGCGATCGGTGCCGACATCGACGAGCCGTCGTTCCGAGCCGGTGAATCGACCCCCGTGTTCGTGGGTTCGGCACTGACCAACTTCGGTGTACGGATGCTTCTCGACGCGGTCGTCGAATATGCACCGGCACCGTCGCCACGTCTCGACGTGGATGGTCACCCACGTGCGATCGACGCGCCGTTCTCGGCGTTCGTCTTCAAGGTGCAGGCCAACATGGATCCCAATCACCGTGACCGTCTCGCCTTCGCACGTGTGTGCTCGGGGGAGTTCGTCCGTTCGATGGACGCGACCAACACTCGAACCGGCAAGCCGGTGGCCACCAAATACGCCACGACGGCCTTCGGTGCCGATCGAGAGACGATCGAACAGGCTTTCCCCGGAGATGTGATCGGCCTCATCAACGCCACCGGACTACAGATCGGCGACACACTGTTCGCCGGGACTCCGGTCGAATTCCCGGGTGTGCCCCGTTTCGAACCCGAAGTCTTCGCAACGGCGCGACCGATCGACACCGGTAAGTACAAACAGTTCCGCAAGGGCCTCGCTCAACTCGACGAAGAGGGCGTGGTTCAGGTTCTGCGTGACCCCGACATGGGAGAGGCCGATCCCGTGCTCGCGGCCGTCGGTCAATTGCAGTTCGAAGTGTTCGCTCACCGACTCGAGCACGAATTCAATGCGCCGGGTCGGATCGAACCAGCCGCATATCAGGCGATCCGTCTCACCGACGAGGAGTCGATCGACCGTCTGCGGCGAATCGGGGGCATCCGCATCATGCGGCGCGGTGACGGAGCGTTGGTCGCTCTGTTCGAGAATCGCTACCGATTGCAGCGCCTCATGAGCGACGAGCCCGAATTGACGTTGAAGCCGATCCTGGCCGGCGTCGAGGAATGACGCGACGACTCAGCGTTCGATGAGATCGTCGAGGAATCGCGCTGCGGCGGTGGCCGATTCGAGACGCCAACGGGCCACCAGGTCGTTCGGGTCGTCGTCGAGTCTTTCGCGCAGCCGACGTTCGATGTCGTGAACCACGTCGAGTTGAGCCCGAATCATGCCGGCGAGATCGTGGTCGAGTTCTGGAGCCACGTGCAGTTTGAGCAGAAGTTCGCTGCGGAGGTCACGAAGATGAAGTGCGGGTCGCTCGAGCCAGTCGATCAAAGCGCGACGTCCGGTCGGTGTGATCGAGTAGATCGTGCGAGTGCCACCGGCCAGCCCGGGTTCTTCCCCCACCGACTCGATGAGTCGATTCTTGGCCAACTGTTCGAGTGCCCGATACGTGAGCGGACGACTGAGCGACCAGATACGTCCGAGGTCGGAATCGGGACGCAATCGGGCCGAGATGGCGAAACCGTGTGACGGACCGCTGGCGAGTACGGCGAGACAAGCCCATTCGCCGAGGAGGAGTTGATCGGCATCGCGTGCGATGCGGCTCATGACTCGTCTCCGAACAAGGCGGCGACGTAGGGCGAAGCCGGGTGGCGGATGACGTCGACGATGTCACCCACCTGAGAGACACGTCCGTTCTCGATCACGAGAACTCGATCGGCGAGTCGACGAGCGTCCATGGGATCGTGAGTGACGATGATTCGTGGTCCGGCGAAACCGTCGAGGAATCGTCGCAGCTCGTCGCGAACCGCACGTCGAGTGGTGACGTCGAGCGCGGCGAGTGGTTCGTCGAGAACGATCGCTCGAGGCTCGGTGGCGAGGGCTCTCGCCAAGGCCACTCGTTGTGATTCTCCTCCGCTCAGCTGGCTCGGGAACCGATCGGCGAGATGATCGACGTCGAATCGCTCGAGCAAGGAGCGAGCCGCGAGCCGGGATTCGTGCTTCTTCGTGCCGCGGGCTCGCAGGCCGAAGGCGACGTTGTCGACCACCGACATGTGCCGGAACAAGAGATAGTCCTGGAACACGGCTCCGATCCGTCGCTTGTCGGGTTCCACGAAGACGTCGGTGTCCACGTCGTCGAGGACGGCATCGTTGAGCACGATTCGACCGACGTCGATCGGCGTCAGACCGAGGAGGCAGCGCAACATCGTCGACTTACCGGCGCCGTTCGGCCCGAGAACGGCGAGTGTCTCGCCGTCGTTCACCTGGAACGAGGCTTCGAAGTCGAATCGATCCCGTCGAACACGAATGGCGGCGTGCAGGGTCACGAGCGCGTCACCTCGTTCGGATTGCCGAGCCACCGATCGCGAAGTCCGATGAGCACGGCGAACGACACGACGATCAGGACGATGCTGAGAACGAGTGCCGCACCAGGATCGGTCTCGAGCGCGAGATAGGTGGCGAGGGGCATCGTTTGCGTCGTGCCGGGAAGGTTGCCGGCGAAGGTGATGGTGGCGCCGAATTCGCCGAGTGCTCGGGCCCACGCCAACACGACGCCCGCGATGATCGCCGGTCGAATGGCCGGCAATGTGACGCGACGAAAAGCGTGCCAACGTGTGGCGCCGAGTGATCGCGCCACGTCGTCGTAACGAATGTCGAATTGTCGAAACGCCGACTCGACCGTCAACACGAGGAACGGCATGGACACGAAGGTCTGGGCGACGACCACGCCCGCCGTGGTGAACGGGAGACGTACACCGAACCAGTCGTCGAGGTACTGGCCAAACAATCCGCGTCGTCCGAAGGAGAAGAACAGCGCCACACCGCCGACCACGGGGGGCAGGACCATCGAGAGTGTGGCGAGGGCTCGCACCAGACTTCGAAAGGGAAACGAAACGCGAGCGAGAACCCAGGCGAGCGGGACGCCGAAGAGCAGGGCGAAAACCGTGGCCAGGACCGATGTCTGGATCGAGAGCCACAGTGCTCGGCGTACCGACTGGTCGGTGATCACGTCGGCGACATCGCTCCATGGCGTGCGCCACAACAAACCCACGAAGGGCAATGCGAAGAATGCCGTGGCGATGACGGCCAGCACCGAAACGCCGATCGGTGGTCGGTCGATTCGACGTCGACGTGTCACGCTTCCCCGAATCCGAACTGCTCGAGAATTGCTCGTCCGTCGGATGACGTCACGAATCGCACGAACGCTTCGGCCTCGTCGTCGTTCGACAGTCGGGCGATCGGATACGACGCGATCACATTGAGGTCGTCGGGAATGTCGACGCCCGTCGCCGTCGAGCCGGCGGCGAGCACATCGGTCACGAAGACGATTCCGGCGTCGGCTTCACCGGTCGTGACCTTGGCGACGATTCCCTTCACGTTCTCTTCGAGCGACACTGGTGACAACGTCACGCCGGCCTTGGCCAACACGGCGGCGGTGTAGGCACCGATCGGGACGTCGACGTCGCACGTCACGAAGAGCACCGAAGGATCAGCGAGGTCGTTCAGCGTCTCGATACCGAGCGGATTGCTCGCCTCGGTGATGATCTGCAAACGATTGGTGGCGAACACCGACGGCTCGCCGATCACTCGATCGATCACCTTGTCGACGTTGGCCTGATCGGCCGAGGCGAACACGTCGACCGGCGCGCCGTCGCGGATTTGAGAGGCCAACGTGGAGGACGCCGCAACGTTGAGAACCACGTCGACGTCGGGGTTCGATGCTTCGAAGGCTTCGGACATCTCCTCGAAGGCCGCCGTCAACGACGACGTGGCGAACACGTGAAGGGTGATTCGATCGTCGGGGTTCGAGCAGGCCGCTCCCCACCCCAGCAGAGGAATCAGGATCCACGCTGCACGCACAGCGTGAGATTAGTCAATGAATGACTAATTCCGGACAGCGGGGATCACTCGACGATGGCGTCGGCCGGGGGTTTCAACGGGCTCCCGGCCAGGAGAGCGACCAGGGAAGGACCATCGAGACCGAGATCGCTGATCTGAGTCGACGATCGTCGACCCGAGAGGACCCGGAGCAGATCGAAATCGGCGACACCACTCGAACGCAGGGCCGCTCCGGTTCCCGATGATCGATTCTCGGCCATGTCGAGGAGCCATCCGAGGGCCACCCGCACGGCGGACGAATCACGTGCCCCTGGCTCGCCGAGCGCGTGGCGCAGATCGTGTTCGTGCGTCACGGCGTCCATCACGAGTTGCGAATTCACGGGCGACGGAATGTGAGGGAGGACGGGATCGAACGCCTCCGCCGTTTCGGCCCAGATCTCGGCGAGTCGTCCAAGGGGAATCGTCACGGTGGCGGTCGACCTGAGCCTGAGTCCAGGCATCCGTGGTCACCCCGTCCATGCGACCGGCCAGGATGTCCTCGGGCACTCCCACCAGATGGGCCACGACGTCGTGAACCGTCCAGGCTGGGCAGTGAGGAACGACGTGGTGGGCGTGGGAGTCGGACGTCGATCGCACCAACTCGATCGTTCGGCTCCGAAGATCGACGTACGCCTCGACCACCTCGGCGTCAGGCAGGAGGAAGGTCATGTCGGCAGTGTCGCACGTCGACGTGCTTCGGGCATCGATCGTCAGACTGCCGAAGACCAGCAGGCGTGGGTGCCACTACTGATGCGTTCGGGTAATTCGATGCGGCAGATGGGCCCATCGGCAACTGACTGCGCGTCGAACACCAGACACTCCGAGCGATCGGCGTTCACATCGGAGACGAACGTGACGAGGTAGCCGTCGTCTTCGGAGCGTGCGTTCGGTCGAGGCGCCATCACGGTTTCGCTACCGAACACGCCGTCACCGAAGAGGTAGGTCTCGGTGGCACCGGTGTGAAGGTCGTTGCGAACGATGCCGTCGAACTCGAATCGTCCCGGCGTGGGGACGACCGAGTAGTAGTAGCGATAATCGCGTCCGCCACGAGTCCCGTTGATCGATCCGAACTCGGTCACCATGTCGCTCAGCGGACCTTCACGCGTCTCGCCGGTCGTCATGTTGAATCGCCATCGATACGGACGTGAGTCCATGGCGTAGAGATCGAGGAATCGGAACAGTCGAGTGTTGAGATCGGCGTCGGGAGGGATCGACGGAGACGGGTCGTACTGGAAGAACCCGTCGAGGACGACCCATTCGCCTTCGTGGTCGTGCATCTCGAACGCGTTGATCCAGTGCAGCACGTAGGTGGGATCGGCCTCGAACCAACGAACCTCGTGTGATCTCCCGCGTCGTGGCACGATGCCGAAGCGAGTCGGCATCTCCGGATGCCATTTCGTCGCGTACACCCCTCGTGCGATGAGATCGGGATCCCAGAAGAGCGGGCAGTCGTTGAGAATCGCGTAGTTCTCGGTGAAAGCCATGTCGTGCGGAAGACGCGGACCCGGTAGCTCGATCGGTACGTAATGCACGAGTTCGTGACGATCGTTCACGACGCCGTAGTGCATGTACGGCGCGCTGGTCTCGTAGTTGAAGAAGAGAAGTTCGTTCGTGTTCTCGTCGACCTTGGTGTGTGCCGACACGCCGGCCGACGGGAACTTGCCGTTCCACGAGGCCCGACCGCGATCGTCGAGGGTTCGCGGATCGAGTTGATACAGATCACCGCACTGGTAGAAGCTCGACAGAGCGAGTCCACCGTGCACGACGACGTCGGTGCTCGACGCATCCTTCATCCGAGTGCGAGCTCCCCATCCGTCGTGTCGAGGCGATTTGGCCGGCGATTCGGCGAGACCCGACCACTGAGCACCGCCCGCCTCGGCTTCGACGGCCAGCCCGACCGTCCGCACGAAACGATTGCGGTACTCGGCTTCGCCGTTGGCGAACGACAGACAGTGCAGCATCCCGTCTCCGTCGAAGGGGTGGTAGCGCTCGATGTTGGGATGAAGTGGGTTCTCGGTGTTGCGTAGATACACACCGTTCAGATCGTGCGGTACACGACCGACGGTCGGCATGTGCGTCGCCGTGTATTCCACCGACTGCGGACGCCAGGCTCCGGTGCGATACGGATGTTCGTCGTCGGCCGGAAGCGTCGATCGGAAGCGTTCGTGAATCACGATCCCCATGTGGTGCGACTGTACTCTCGTCAGCGCACCATGTGGTCCGCCCTCGTTCTCTCCTTCGGCGTCATCTTCGTCGCCGAGCTCGGCGACAAGAGTCAGTTGATGGCGATGGCTTTCGCCGCCCGCTTCAAGGCTCTACCCGTCCTCATCGGAATCACGATCGCCACGACGGCGACTCATGCCATCAGTGTCGGAATCGGTTCGGTTCTCGGAGCGCAACTGCCCACCGACACCATCGCCATCGTGGCCGGGGTGGCTTTCCTCGTCTTCGCCGCCTGGACCTTGCGCGGTGATTCTCTCGACGACGAGGAGTCGTCGGCGGCCGAGCGCACGACACGCCACGCGGTGGTCGCGGCCAGCGTGGCCTTCTTTCTCGCCGAGCTCGGCGACAAGACGATGCTGGCCACGATCACCTTGGCCACCAAAGAGGATCCGTGGGGAACGTTCATCGGTTCGACGCTCGGCATGGTGGCCGCCGATGCCTTGGCGATCGTGGTGGGCCAGATGTTGGGAGCCCGTCTTCCGGAGCGCGCGATTCGTATCGGAGCGGCGGTGGCTTTCGTGGTGTTCGGTGTGCTCTTGATCCTCGAAGGAATCTGAACGACTCCGAACGAATCAGCCGAGCAGGTCTTCGGCCGCCTGACGAACCTGCCAGTCGCGATCGTCGAGGGCTTTCTTGAGTGCGGCTTGCACGTCGGGACCGTCGAACGGCGCGAGAGCGAGCACGGCACG
>JBEDFW010000004.1:0-2729 GCA_041174985.1 Actinomycetota bacterium
GAAGTCACGGCATCGCGTCGTCTGCGCAGTGACACCGAAGCGGCCAGCCGTCTCCCCGATCGTCTCGCGCACTTCCGTTCGGAAGCCCGGCGTGAACTCGGTGCTGCGGGAGGTCCGGCTCTCGCCGAGAAGACCGAGAACCTCCGCGAGACCTGGGTGAAGGACCGACTCGTCGAGGCTGGCCGAGCCCGCGCGGCGAGCGTGGGGTGGCCCGACGCTTACGCGTTCACGAAGGCGCTCGGCGAGCAGGCTCTGCACGAGACCAAAGGTGAGGTTCCGGTCAGCATCGTGCGACCGTCGATCATCGAGTCGGCCCTCGCCGAACCCTTCCCCGGCTGGATTCGCGGCTTTCGCATGGCCGAGCCGGTCATCATCTCCTACGCCCGCGGACTCCTGAAGGAATTCCCTGGCGTCCCCGAGGGAACGATCGACGTCATCCCGGTCGACATCGTGGTGGCCGCCATCATCGCCGTCGCCGCACTGGGTCCGGACGAGGCGCCGCGCATCACCCAGGTCGCGTCGGGATCCACCAACCCGCTCAAGTACCGAACCCTCGTCGACAACGTGCGCGATTGGTTCACCGAGCATCCGATCTACGACAGTCACGGCCAACCGATCGTGGTTCCCGACTGGAACTTCCCGGGTCGTGGACGAGTCCAGAAGCAACTCTCCCGCGCCAAGACACTCGTGACCCGGACCGAGCGAACGCTGCAGAGCCTCCCTCTGCGCGGCGCCCAGGCGGCCTGGTCGGCGCGGCTCGAGGAACGACGCGGCGACATCGAACGTGCGCTCGAATACGTCGAGCTCTACGGGCTCTACACCGAGTGCGAAGCGATCTACCAGGTAGACAATCTGCTCGCGATCCACGACCGTCTCGATGACGCGGATCGTGACACCTTCTGCCTCGATCCGCGCGTGGTCGACTGGCCCACCTACGTGTCGACGATTCACCTTCCCTCGGTCGTTCAACACGCGCGTGTCAAGACGACACCCGGACGAACGATCGTCGATCGACGCGATCGCCTGAAGCGTCAGGTGCTCGATCCGAAGCGCCACGTGGCGGCCTTCGACCTCGAGAACACCCTCATCGCCTCCAACGTCGTCGAGAGCTACTCGTGGTTCGCCACCCGTCGCCTCGACACACCCGATCGCATTCGCTACGTCGCGCGCACACTGCGCGAGGTCCCGACCCTTCTGTCGATGGACCGCAAGGACCGCGCCGACTTCCTTCGTTACTTCTATCGACGTTACGAAGATGCCCCGGTCGAGCAGATCGACACCGACGCCACCGAGTTGTTGTCGCAACTCATCATGACCAAGTCGTTCCCGGCCGGGCTCCGCCGAGTCCGCGAACATCGCGCTCTCGGCCACCGCACGGTGCTCATCACCGGCGCTCTGAGTTTCGCCGTCGAGGGCCTGCGACCCCTGTTCGACGAGATCGTGGCCGCCGAGATGACCGTGCGCCCCGACGGCACCTATTCAGGTGAACTCTCCCGTGTGCCACCGACCGGCGAGACGCGCGCGCAGATCCTGGCCGACTACTGCGCGGCCGAGGGTTTCCGGCTCGAGGAATGCGTCGCGTACGCCGACTCGACGAGCGACCTTCCATTGCTCGAAGCCGTCGGATTCCCGGTGGCCGTCAATCCCGAGACTCGTCTGGCCGCCATCGCTCGCAAACGTGGGTGGCTCGTCGAGAACTGGGAGAAGGCCGAAGGAGCACCGCGTCGTCTGCTGCCCATCGGACCACTCGTCTCCGAGCGCGAACGTCTGCGTTTCGACGCGCGTACTCGACGAGGTGATCACTCGTGATTCGAGCGCTGCGTATCGAACGCAAACCGGCCAAGTTGGCAGTCGCGCGTCTCGCCGGCTCGTTGGCTCCGAAGAGCGCCGCTCGTCTCGGTCCTCTCGATCTGGTGTCGATGGATGCCCCGACCTTGCCCGGTCCGGGCTGGAGCCGAATTCGTCCTCTGCTCACCGGCATCTGCGGAAGCGACCTCGCTCTCGTCGAGGGGCGGGCTTCCACGTACTTCCTCGACTGGGTCTCGTTTCCTTTCGTGCCCGGACACGAGATCGTCGCCACGACCGAGGAGGGTCGTCGCGTCGTCGTCGAACCCGTGCTCGGACACGCCGCCCGCGGCCTGCCGCTCCCTTTCCCCGATGCCGCTCCCGGCGACGGTGACGATTACGCCCACCTCGTGAGCGGGTCGCTCGAACCCGGAATTCAGACCGGGTTCTGTTGTTCGACTGGCGGTGGTTGGTCGACCGAACTCGTCGCCCACGAGAGTCAGTTGCACCACGTCCCCGATGACGTGAGCGACGAAGCCGCCGTACTCGTCGAACCTCTCGCTGGTGGCGTCCACGCCGCGCTGGCGACCTGGCCCATGGTTCGACGTGCCACCGAACGCGGTGAAACTCCGGTGGTGGCGGTGCTCGGCGCCGGCACGATGGGACTCTCGGCCGTGCTCGGTCTGCGCCGTCACGTTCCCGGCGTCCGCATCGTCGTCGGCGCGCGTTATCCGCATCAACAGGCCCTGGCCCGCGCCTTGGGGGCCGACGTCGTGGTCGCCGATCACGAACTCGCCCGCGCCGTTCGACGCGAAGTCGGTTGCCACATGGTGGGCGATCATCTGTCGGGTGGATCGCACGCGACCATCGACGCCGTCGGCAACTCGGCCAGCATCGCCGACTGTCTGCGCTTCACCCGACCGCGCGGCACGGTCGTGCTCCTC
>JBEDFW010000005.1:0-3653 GCA_041174985.1 Actinomycetota bacterium
CCGTTCAGGCGTTCTAGGGGAGGAAACAACACATATGCGCAAGTCAAGACTGCTGCTGGCTCCGCTGGCAGCCCTCGGTCTCGTCGTTGCCGCCTGCGGTGGAGACGACAGCAGTTCGTCGTCGGAAGCCCCGGCAGCGTCGGAGGCCCCCTCGGGCGGTTCGTGTGACCTCACCGGTGGTGTCGCTTTCGACACCGGCGGTCGTGGTGACGGAACCTTCAACGATTCGGCCGGCGAAGGCGCCACGCGCGCCACGTCCGAGCTCGGCATCGAAGTCAAGGAACTCGAAGCCAACGTCGACGAGGACCGCAAGGCCAACCTCGAACTGTTGGTCGAAGGTGGCGCCAAGGTCATCGTGGGTGTGGGCTTCATGTTCACCGACCCGATGGGTGAGATCGCCGCTGCCAATCCCGACGTGACCTTCGGAATCGTCGACTCGGTCGTCGAAGCCGCCAACGTTCGCAGCCTCGTGTTCGCCGAAGAGCAGGGTTCGTTCCTCGTGGGCGCCGCTGCTGCTCTGAAGAGCGAGTCGGGCAAGATCGGCTTCATCGGTGGCCAGGAGATCGACCTCATCAAGAAGTTCGAGGCCGGTTACATCGCCGGTGCGAAGTACATCAATCCCGACATCGTCGTGGAGTCGAAGTACCTCGGACCAGCAGGTGACAACTCCGCATGGGGCAACGTCGCTGGCGCCAAGGAAATCGCTTCGGGTTGGTACGCCGATGGCGCCGACATCATCTACACCGCCGCTGGCGGTTCGGGTGCGGGCACCATCGAAGCGGCCGTCGAGGCCGGCAAGTGGGCCATCGGTGTCGACAGCGACCAGTACCTCACGGCTGGTAGCGAGGACCAGAAGGCTCACATCCTCACCTCGATGCTGAAGCGCGTCGACGTGGCCGTGTTCGAGACCATGAAGGCCGCTTGCGAAGGTGACACCGCTGGTGGCATCAAGGTGTTCGATCTCAGCAACGACGGCGTCGGCTACGCCACCTCGGGTGGATACGTCGACGACATCGCCGGTCAGCTCGACGAGTTGAAGGCCAAGATCGTCGCCGGAGAGATCACCGTTCCGACGGCTCCCTGATCCGATCACATACTGAGGTCCTTCGCGGACGCACAGTGCGCCGGGGTCCTCGACCCGGGCGCTCTGCTATAACAGAAGAAGTTCAAGGGGGAACATGAGCGTCACGGATGCGAGCGACGGGCTGGCCGTCGAACTCAGCGGAATCACGAAGCGTTTCCCCGGTGTGGTCGCCAACCAGGACGTGAGTCTGCGCGTTCGTCGCGGCACCATCCACGCCATCGTCGGCGAGAACGGCGCCGGCAAATCGACGCTCATGAAGACGCTCTACGGGATGCATCAGCCCGACGAGGGACGCATCGTCGTCGAAGGGCGCGAGGTCACGTTCCGCTCCCCCACCGACGCCATCGCCGTCGGCATCGGCATGGTGCACCAGCACTTCAAACTGGCCGACAACCTCACGATTCTCGAGAACATCATCCTGGGCGACGAGCCCGTCGGAGGTCGCGGCCGTATCAAGTTCGACGAGGCCCGCCAGCGCATCACCGAACTGGCCCGCACGATCGGAGTCGAATTCGAGCCCGACACCATGGTGGGCGAACTGGGTGTGGGTCAGCGCCAGCGCGTCGAGATCCTGAAAGTGCTCTACCGCGGCGCCAACATCCTCATTCTCGACGAACCCACCGCCGTGCTCGTACCGCAGGAAGTCGAAGAGCTCTTCGCCACCCTGAAGCGTCTGGTCGCCGAGGGTCGCACCGTGATCTTCATCTCCCACAAACTCGACGAAGTCCTCACCTACTGCGACGAGATCACGGTGATCCGCCAGGGCACCACGGTCGGCAGCACCACCCCGTCACGAATCGACCGCCGCGGACTGGCCGAGATGATGGTGGGTAGCGATCTACCCAACCCGTCCGGTCGTACGTCGAGCGTGGGTAGTCGCGAGGTTCTGCGCGTCGACGGTCTCGACGTGGCCGGCAAAGCGGCTGGCGCGAAGTTGGCTCTCGAAGACGTGTCGCTCGTGGTGCACGAAGCCGAGGTGGTCGGAATCGCCGGCGTGGAAGGCAACGGTCAGTTCGAACTGTGCGAAGCGATCCTGGGTCTGGTGCCGGCTGTCCGCGGTTCGGTGCACATCGATGGCGTCGATCGCTCGCACGACGAGACCAAGGTACGTATCACCTCGGGCCTCTCGTACATCCCGTTCGATCGCCATCGCGAGGGTCTGCTCCTCGACGCGCCGTTGTGGGAGAACACGATGCTCGGCCGCGAACAGGACGAAACGCTCACATCGGGCCCCTTCGTCGTGCGCCGCAAGGCCGAAGCCGACGCACGGGCCATCATCGAGCGCTTCGGTGTGCGCACGCCGAGCGAGCAGGTTCCGGCGTTCGCTCTCTCGGGCGGCAATCAACAAAAACTCGTGGTCGGACGCGAGATGTCGACCCATCCCAAGGTTCTCCTCGCCGCTCATCCCACCCGTGGCGTCGACGTGGGTGCGCAGGCCGCCATCTGGGAAGAACTGCGCCACGCCCGCGACAACGGCCTCGGGGTTCTCCTCGTGTCGGCCGATCTCGAAGAACTGATCGGCATGTCCGACCGCATTCTCGTGATGTTCGACGGGCGAGTGACCGCCGAGCTGAACCCTCGTGAGATCACACCCGAGAAGCTCGGTTCGTACATGACCGGCGAGATGCAGGGAGCGTCACGATGAAGAGTGCCCGTTTCCAGCGCGCTGCCGTCACGGCCGTGAGTTCCATCCTCGCCGTCGGAGTGGCGCTCGTCATCTCGGCCATCATCCTTCTCGTCACCGGCAAGGACCCGGTGAAGGCGTTCAGCACTCTGTTCGGTGCCGCGGGCGAACCCAAGGTGCTTCAAGGCATGGCCAATCGTGCGACCCCTCTCATGATCTCGGCCGCCGCCGTGGCCATCGGGTTCAAGATGAACCTGTTCAACATCGGCGTCGAAGGCCAGATGCGGGTCGCTCTGCTCACCACCGCAGTCCTCGGTGCCGCCGTCGACCTTCCGCCCGTCCTGCACGTCACGTTCTGTCTGGTGGTGGCCATGGCGGCCGGTGCCGCCTGGTCGGGCATCGCCGGCTACCTGAAGGTGAAGCGTGGTGTCAACGAAGTGATCTCGACGATCATGCTCAACTTCATCGCCCTGGCCATGGTGGCGTGGGCCTTCGACGATTTCTTCCGTGTCGAGAGTGAAACCGAGAGCCTGCTCGTCAAGACCAAGGATCTGCCCACGAGTGCCTGGATGCCCGATCTGGTCGATCGCCGACTGAACGGCATGTTGATCGTCGCCGTTCTCGTGCTGATCGCGTTCTGGGTGCTCATCTGGAAGACCAAGTTCGGATTCCGCCTGCGAGCTTCGGGTGGCAATGCCGGTGCAGCGCGCGCCACCGGCGTCAACCCGAAGAAGATGATCCTCATCTCGATGTTGCTGTCGGGTGCGATCGCCGGACTGGTGGGCATGCGAGCACTTCTCGGTGACGTGCACGCGTACCAGAACAACCTGGCCGAACAGCAGGGATTCAACGGCATCGCCGTCGCATTGTTGGGACGCAATCACCCTCTCGGCATCTTCTTCTCGGCGCTTCTCTTAGGCTTCCTCGGTGAAGCATCCGGCAAGT
>JBEDFW010000006.1:0-5951 GCA_041174985.1 Actinomycetota bacterium
GGCGTTCACTGTGCCGCACAAGGGTTGGAAGAGGACCGGAGTGTCGAAACGAAATCCGGGGAACCGGCGCATCGCGTCGGCAGCAGACAACATCTCGGTCGTCACGCCGACGATCGCGCAACTCGCCGCGATCTCGTCCAACTCGTCCGAGTTCCCGAAGTCGATTCCCCCACCGAGTCTCAGCAGCGAGCGTCCGGTGCGTCGTTCGAGTTCCTGCCACGCACCGATCGCCTCGAGGCCGAGGCTCGCGTACGTCGCATCGGTGTATGCCGTGCGCACGATGCGCTCGGTTCCGTGAGAACTCCCCCGATCGTGAAGACGGGCGAACGAGTCGAAGGCGACGACCGAGCGACCCCGTCGAGCCAGTTCAGCGGTGACGGCGGCGCCGAGACCGCCGCATCCGATGACGACGACGTCGACGTCAGGGGCCAACGACGTCCTTGAACTGCACGCGCAGATCCTTCTTCAAGGCCTTGCCCGACGGATTGCGCGGCACGACGTCGACGAACCGCACGGCGACCGGCTGCTTGTAGCGAGCGAGCTTGCCCTCGCAGTGCGACAGTACGTCGGCCTCGGTGAGAGCCGGGTCCTTCTTCACCACGATCGCGAGCGGAGACTCGCCCCACTTCTGGGACGGGATGCCGATCACGGCCGTCTCGGTGACGCCGGGGTGCCCCATGATCACGTTCTCGATCTCGGCCGGATACACGTTCTCGCCACCGGAGATGATCATGTCCTTGATGCGGTCCTGGATGTAGACGTAACCCTCGGCGTCCATGATTCCGCCGTCGCCACTGTGCAGCCAACCGTCCTTCAACGAATCAGCGGTGGCGTCGGGTCGATTCCAGTAACCGAGCATGATGTGCCCGCCACGGATCAACACCTCGCCCGACTCGTTGGGATCGCACTCGCTGCCATCGGGACGCACGATCTTCACATCGGTGAGGAAGAAGCTCTTGCCCGTCGAGCCGGCCTTGGCCAAGGCATCGGCCGGTGCCGTGACACACGCCGGACCGCAGGTCTCGGTGAGGCCGTACACCTGGCTGATCTCGATACCGAGCGCGTAGTACGCCTCGATGAGCGGCACCGGCACCGGAGCGGCGCCGGTGAGCAACCAACGAACGTGTTCGTGCTTGTGCTTGGCCGGATCGTGCACGAGAAGCATGAACTGCAACATGGCCGGAACGAGTAGCCCGTTGTTGATCCGCTCGGAATCGATCAGTTCCCAGACCTTGTTCGGATCGAACGCCTTCATGAGCACGTGCGTGCATCCGACGAAGATCGTTCCGAGAGCCGGAGTGAGCGCGCCCACGTGGAACATCGGCATCGGGTTGATGTAACGATCACCCTGGGCGAGATCGGCCGTGGTGCACATGGTGGCCAACGCCCAGTACTGCGTGCTGTGCGAGTGCATCACACCCTTGGGCAGACCGGTCGTGCCGGAGGTGTACATGATGTAGAGAAGATCGTCACCCGACGCCGTGATCGGGGGCTCGATCGGCTTCTCCTTGGCCGCCTCGACCACGTAGTCGAGCGCGAACGCCGGTTTGTTGGCCGAATCGCCGACGAAGAGCCAGGACTTCACGTCGGTCTTCGCGCCTCGTGACTGAAGATCGGACACCGTGGCTGCGAACTCGCCACCGAAGACCAGGGTGGTGGTGCCCGAGTCCTTCAGGATGAACTCGAGTTCATCGGCGACGAGTCGCCAGTTGAGAGGAACGATGACCGCGCCCAGTTTCGCGGTGGCGAAGAACGCCGTGAGGTACTCGGCCGAGTTCATGAGCAGCAACCCCACGCGGTCCCCGGTCTTCACACCGGCGCGGACCAACAGTTGCGCCGCTTTGTTGGTCTCGGCGTTGAGCTCGGCGTAGGTGTAACGCCGATCGGCGGCGACGTCGTACAACGCCTCCATGTTCGAGTTCACGTGAGCCCGTCGGGCCAGGAGATTTCCGATGTTGATGGCGGTCGTCATGACCAGTCATCGTGGCACAGCGACGGCCCCGGGGAAAGGGGCCGAGCGGTGATCACGGCAACGGATAGCCTTCCGCCGACGCCTTGATCGCGTCAGCGTCCTCGGCGAGAACGGCACCGGTGGCCACGGCCGCATCGACGGCTGCGTCCCACTTGGCGCGGAAATCACTCTTGTCGGCGTACAAAGAGGCCAATTGTTCCTCGGTGAGCGACGACGTGGTTCCGAAGAGTCCGCAGAAGCTCTCTCCCGACTGACCGACACCCGACAGGGCGGCGACCGGTACGTCGACGTGCGGAGTACGAATACCACCGAGCGCATTTCCGTTGGCATCGAGCTCGAATCCCGTCAGGTCGGCGTTCACTTCCAACTTCGGCGTCGGCGCCGGCGCCACACCGGTTCGCACCCACGTGTCGAGAGCCCGCACCGCAGCGCGCAGAACATAGGTGTGCGGACCGGAGTTGATCGGCTTGTCACAGGTCACGATCCCGAAGTACACCGACGTCGGTGCGGCGAGATTCGCCGCGAACAGCGCATCGTCTCCTCCTCCGTCTCCCGTGTCGGTCTCGCTGATGCCGAGGCTGTACGCATCGGCGTGAGCGGTGCCCGCGACCTCCCAGCTGCGGAAGTTGTCGGTCTCGGGCTGTTCGGCTCGGCGATAACCGAGACGATCACCGACCACGTCGGTCTCGGCCGAGAACACGAGCACGGGACGACCCACATCGCGGATCTGAGCGATCTCCGGCCCGAGAATTTCGGGGCGAGGATCGGAGAGAAGGTTCGCCGCGCGCGCTCCGCGGCTGTGAACGAGGTACGCGTTGTACACGTCGTGGATCGGTGCGAGGGCGTTGATGTAACTCGTCATGCGGAACGCCGACTGGGATTCACCGGCCGCGATCACGCGCTCGGGGACGAGTCCGCTGAGCAGTGTGGGGGCCTGGTTCCAGACGAGGGCTCCGATCTGACTGAACATGTCGTAGCTGTAGTCGTCTCCCGGATGAACGAGAGTTCCGTAGCGCTCCGGGTCGGCGATCTTCAGAACCCGCGGTGCACCAGTGGGATTGCCACCGCCCTCCACACCGACTCGCTGCGCCGAGACGCCGATCCAGGCCATGCCCGATCGAAGAATCTCGTTCTTCGAGAGATCGAACGTGGGCGACACGTCGAGTCCGGCGGTCACGTTCAGCCACTCCACCACGACGGTGCCGTTGAAGGCGCTCGGATCACTCGGCGTGCGGACGACGACTCGCGTCGCGTACTCGGCGGTGTCGTACGGAGTCACGTTCCACTCGCCATCGGTCGACAACGGTGTGTCGGAGCTGTAACTCGACGCCGTGCCACGCACGAAGAACTCGTTCTCGGTGTAGTTCCAGGCGGAGACGTCGAATGGCGTGACGCCGAGCACCACCTGGCCGAGTCCTCCGGTGATCGGGCCTTCGAGAGTCGCCTCGGCCACCCCGTCGAGCGCCGGCGGGACGGGCGCGTAGGGAGCCTCGGTGGTCGTGGTCGGCGCTTCGGTGGCCGGCGCGACATCGGTGGTGTCGGCCGCCGACGCGGGGGTGGCCGAGTCGGTCGACCCCGAGTCGTCTCCTCCACAGGCGGAGGCGACGAGGGTGACGGCGAGGGCGACGGGGATCAAACGACGAAACATGTTGCGGAACGTACCGTGCGCTCGGTCGACGTGCCTGATCGAGGACCTTTTTCGATCCGTGATCCCTTTCGAATCACGGTTGGTAGTTTCGGAACCTCGTCATCGACCCGACCGGGAGGACTCTCATGATCATCGACGTTCGCACCCCCGCCGAGTACGCCGGTGGACATCTCGACGGGGCCGTGCTCATCGACGTCCAGTCACCGGACTTCGCGTCGCGCATCGGAGAACTCGACCGCAAGGGTTCGTACGTCGTGTACTGCCGAAGCGGCGCCCGCTCGGGAATGGCCATGCAGCAGATGCTCGACATGGGGTTCGCCGACGTCAGCAACGCCGGTGGAGTCGAGGACGCCTCGGCCAGTCTCGGTATCGCCATCGTCGTCTGAGCCGTGTCCGCTCGCATCCTCGTCCAGCGGGCCGACCAACGACCCCACACACGAATCTCCTGGCTCGACAGCCGGCATTCGTTCAGCTTCGGATCGCACTGGGACCCGAACAACACCGGCCATGGTTTGCTCGTGGTGAACAACGACGACGTCGTGAGAGCCGGAAGCGGGTTCTCCACTCACCCCCATCAGGACATGGAGATCGTGACCTGGGTTCTCGACGGCGAACTCGAGCACAAGGACAGTGAGGGCAACCGCGGCATCCTCTACCCCGGTCTCGCCCAACGCATGTCGGCCGGAACGGGAATCTGGCACTCCGAGATGAACCCGAGTGGGGATCATGACGTTCATTTCGTTCAGATGTGGGTGCAACCCGACACCGAACGCGTCGATCCCAGTTATCAGCAACTCGACATCAACGGTGAACTCGCCAAGGGCGGACTCGTGCCGATCGCATCCGGCAAGGGCCACGACGCCGCCATCAGCATTCGACAGCGCGACGCAGTTCTGTGGGGAGGTCGGCTAAGAGCCGGGGAGAAGATCGCCGCCCCGGACGATCGACACGTGCACGTTTTCGTCGCGCGCGGAAAGGTCGACCTCGAACACGTCGGACACCTCGACACCGGGGATGGGGCCCGGCTCTTTTCGGTCGGTGATCTCGGTCTCGTCGCCGGCGAGGACGGTGCCGAAGTCCTGATCTGGGCCACGGCCTGACCGCACTACTGTTCGCTCATGGCGACAGCTCGCATCAACGGCACCGACATCCACTTCGAGGACACCGGAGGATCCGGACCGGCCGTGATCCTGAGTCACGGGTTCCTCATGGATCACACCATGTTCGATCCACAGGTCGCGGCGTTGCGGTCGACGCACCGAGTGATCACGTGGGACGAACGTGGCTTCGGCGGAACCAAGGCGCCCGGCGAATTCTCCTACTGGGATTCGGCTCGTGACGTACTCGGTCTCATGGACCATCTCGGAATCGCGTCGGCCATCGTGGGTGGGATGTCACAAGGTGGATTCCTGTCGCTGCGCGTCGCACTCACGGCACCCGATCGCGTGCGCGGACTCATCCTCATCGACACCCAGGCCGGCACCGAAGATGCCGACAAGGTCGAGGGCTACGGACAACTCCACGCCGCATGGGTGGCCCACGGCTCGGCGGCCGTCCAGGACGTGATCGCCGGCATCATCCTCGGCGCCGGACAGTGGCAGTCCTGGTTCGACAAATGGGCGGTGCTTCCTGCCGAGCAGTTCACCTTGGCTTTCAATTGCCTGATGAATCGTGACGACGTCACCGGCCGCCTGGGCGAGATCACCGCACCGGCACTCATCATTCACGGCGATGCCGACGCGGCCATTCCGGTGTCGAAGGCAGAGGTGCTGCGCGATCGACTCGGTGGACCGACCGAGCTCGTCGTCGTCGCCGGTGGCACGCACGCCGCCAACCTCACTCATCCCGAACCGACCAACGCGGCCATTCGCGCTTTCGTCGACCGGCTCGGCTGATGAGTGCCGAACATCCGGCCGTCGCCGCGGTTCACGCTCACGTCGACGCCTGGAACGCCATGGACCGCGAGCGATGGATCGCCCTCTTCGCGTCATCCATGGTGTTCGAGGATCCCGTGGGCGCTCCTCCGAAGACGGGTGTGGAGGCAGTCCACAAGACGTGGGATCGTTCGTTCACACCCGGACGACGTTGGACGCTGCACCCGCGTCAGATCGTGGCCGGCGGCAACGAGGCCGCGGTGGTCATGCACAACGTCGGCATGCTGAGCGACAAGAGAGTGGAAGTGAACAGCGTCGAGATCTTCACCGTCGACGAATCGGGAGCGATCGTTCGAGTGCGCGCCTTCTTCGATCAACCGACCGAGTTCGCACTCGCCGACTGGTTCACACCCGAACGCTCGGATTGATCCGGGTCACACCGCGAGCGTGTTGCCGA
>JBEDFW010000007.1:0-9598 GCA_041174985.1 Actinomycetota bacterium
TGCACGCCCGTGATGAGTTCACCGGGGATTCGCGCCAACTCCTCCAGGTCACGGGTGCCGCGTTCGACGTGCCAGACGTCGACGCACACGCCTCCGTTGGCACGACCGGCATCTTCCACGATGCGCCACGAGTCGCCGGCCGACACGATGTCGGTGAACGGCACGAACTCGAGGCCCACGACGAGTCCGTGATCGGCCGCCCGATCGCACAGCGTGCCGAAGGCTCGGGCCGCTTCGACTCGCTCGCCCGCCGGACCGATCACCTGTAGATAACGACATCCGAAGGCATCGGCCAATCGCCACGCCGCGTCCTCCCACAGCGCCGCCCGGTCGCCACCTCGACCGTCGCGACCCAGACCCGTGATCACCTCGATCTCGGACAAGCCGACTCCGTGCTGGTCGAGTGTCTCGGCGATACGAGACGTCGACCAGCCTTCCTTCTCGAGAGCGAGGAATTGGCCGACGAAGAGGCCGATGCTGCCGAATCCGTGCTCGGCCGCCAAACGGATCCGATCCTCGATCGGATGCATGGGCGCAAGGGTGAAATGACTCAGCACCGATCGGTCTCGTACCGACGTCGCCCCCCAGCGATTAGTTTGGTCCACCGGGACAGTGTTCCACACTGATCGAATCCCACTGGCCAATGCACACGGAGGGGAAGTCATGGCTCGACTCGACGGAAAGATCGCCATCGTCACCGGAGGCGCGAGTGGTATCGGTGAAGGCACGGTCCTGCGCTTCGTGGAAGAAGGTGCCCGTGTCGTGATCGCCGACGTTCAAGAAGAGCCCGGCCGCGAATTGGCTCGTCGACTCGGGGACGTCGCTCGTTTCGCTCCCACCGACGTGACCGAGGAGGCATCGGTCGCCCGTGCCGTCGACACCGCGGTCGAAGCCTTCGGTCGCCTCGACGTGATGTTCAACAACGCCGGCATCGTCGGCGCCGTGGGACGGATCGCCGAAACCGACACCGGACACTGGGATCGAACGGTTGCGATTCTCATGCGCGGCGTCTATCTCGGCATGAAGCACGCCGCACGAGTCATGGTGCCGCAGGCGTCAGGCGCGATCATCTCGACGTCCAGCACCGCCGGCATCCTCGGCGGCCTCGGGCCGCACTGCTACACGGCGTGCAAGCACGCCGTGATCGGCCTCACGAAGTCGGTCGCCTCCGAACTCGCTCAACACGGAATTCGCGTCAACGCCATCTCACCGGGAAACACCGCGACGGCGATGACCTCAGCGGTCATGACCGGCGACCACACTGCCATCGACGCCGCGACGCAGCACATCGCCGCCTCCTCGCTCCTCGGAATTCCCGGACTGCCCGTCGACATCGCCAACGCTGCGGTGTACCTCGCGAGTGAGGAAGCGCGTTACGTGACCGCTCAGACGTTGGTCGTCGACGCCGGACAGACGGCCATCGGCGGGAACGGCCGATTCCACCAGCAGAACGCCGCCCTCCTGCGCGAGGCCGGGGTTCGCGAAAAGGCCTGACGACTCAGAGTCGCGGATCGACGAGGACCTTGGTGTGCACCGAGGCGCCACTCGCCAGATCGGCCAAGGCTGCGTCGAGGCCGTCGAGTCCGACGGTCGAGGTGTGCATCGGTTCGGTTCGGAAACGTCCGTCGGCGATCATCCCCATCGACATCTCGAATTCCTCACGGGTGTACGCCAGCGCCGACGTGACCGCGACTTCCTTCACGAGCCACGAACCCGTTTCGATGGGCGCCGGCTGATCGGCCAACCCGATGAGACACATCGAACCACCGCGACGGGCCAGATCGACGGCGCTCTGCACGGCGAAGGCCCGACCCACGCATTCGTAGACGACGTCGGCGCCGAGTCCGTGCGTGAGTTCTTTGACGAGCGCGTCGGCGGCGGCGCCCGGCTCGACGGTGTGGTGGGCTCCGAGGGTCGTCGCCAGTTCGCGACGACGGCCGTTGGGTTCGACCACCACGACCACACCGGCACCGGCCGCCTTCACCCACTGCATCGTTCCGAGTCCGATCGGTCCGGCACCCTGCACCACAGCGACGTCACCGAGTCGGATTCGACTTCGCCTGACCGCGTGGAAGGCAACCGTGGCCGGCTCGACTTGAGCGGCTTGCAGATCAGTGAGACGAGCATCGGCTCGGACCACGCGATCCTTGGAAACGGCGATGCGCGGCGCGAACCCTCCGTGCGGAGGCGCCAAGGGATCGCGCCCGAGCGCCGACATGAACGCCGACTGACAGTGATCGCTCTGGCCGGCCCGACAGGCCGCGCAACGACCGCACGTGGGCGCGATGGCCACCACCACTCGATCGCCTTCGGAGACGTCGCGAACTCCGTCACCGCGCGCCGACACCGTGCCGACCCACTCGTGACCACAGATCGCCGGGTGGTAGGGCGCACCCGACTGATAGGCGTGGATGTCGGTGCCACAGATGCCGCAGTAGGCGATGTCGACCACCACTCCGCCGTCGGCCGGGATCGGATCGGGGAACTCGACCAACTCGAGGGTCGACCGACCCGTGATCAGTGCTGCGAACATGCGACCTCCCCCGCTGTCGATGCCGAGCGTAGGCGATCGGCGTCCTAGTCTCGGCTCGTCGACGAGGACCCGTCGAGATCCAAGGGGGAAACATGGCACTCATCGCCATCGAAGCAGCGATTCGAATCTCCGACCCGAGCCAGCGCGACGCCGCCGTCGCTGCCTCGGTCCCGTTCCAGAAGGGAACACGCGACGACGAACCCGGTTGTCTCGTGTATTGCTTCGCCGCCGATCCGATCGAGCCCGACCTCATCCAGGTCTACGAGCTCTGGCAGGACGAAGCGACACTCGCCGCTCATTTCGATCATCCGAACTATCACGGGATGCGAGAGTTGCTCGGCAAGTTCGGTCTGAAGTCGGCCGAGAGCCGCAAGCACCGCATCGATGCCACTGCGCCCGTGTACGGGCCGGATTTCAAGGCCCGCGCTTCGTTCGACTGAGGATCAGCGCGAGGCGATCTCGCGAGCCCAGCGATAGTCGGCCTTGCCCGACGGACTGCGGTACACCTCGTCGACGAAAACCACTCGTCGCGGGGCCTTGTAATCGGCGATCGATCTCTTGACGTGAGCGATCACCGCGGCCTCGTCGAGGACGGCGCCCGCGCGTCGAGCCACGACCAGTGCCACGACCTCTCCGTAACGCTCGTCGGGAATGCCGACCGCGACGCAGTCGATCACGTCGTCGTGGCTGCGGCCGGCCACCTCGACCTCCTCGGGGTACACCTTCTCGCCGCCGGTGTTGATGCACACCGATCCGCGACCGAGCAGGTGCACCGTGCCGTCGGTATCGATCACCGCGTAGTCACCGGGAACCGAGTAGCGCACTCCGTCGATTTCGCGGAACGTTCGTCGAGTCTTCTCGGGATCGCCGAAGTAACCATCGGGCATCGGACCGGCGGCCGCCAGGACTCCCGATCTTCCCGAACCGAAGGGAATCTTCTCCCATGTCGTGTCGTCGAAGAGCACCGTGGCCGGAGTGGCCATGAACTTCGCGGTGGCCAAGGGATCCTGTCCCGGCATCGTCATCGCCACGGCGAAGGGCCCGCCTTCCGATGCCCCGATCATGTCGAGCACGACGGCCTTCGGAGCCCGCTGCATGAGTGCCTTCTTCGATTCGCTCGAGAGAGTCGCGCCGGTGGACACGATTCGACCGAGACTCGACAAGTCGTAGGGCGTGCCCGCTGATTCGGCACGCTCGAGCTCGGCGATGATCGGGCGGGCGAAGGCATCACCCACGATCGACACCTGCGACACCCGCTCGCGCTCGACGAGTCGAAGCAATTCGGAGGGATCGAATCGACGACCCGACAACAAAACGACCGTTCCACCGAGCACGAACGTGGAGAAGGCGAGGAACATCGCGGTGCCGTGCATGAGCGGAGGAGCCGTCATGTTGACCGGACTGCGACCCGAACCGTTGAGTTCGACCGCGACGCGCGCCACTTCGGATGGCGTGACCGGCACGTCGAGACCGAGCGATGCGTATCCGGTGAAGGCCAGGGCGCCGAACAAACCGCGATGACTCCAGACCACCCCTTTGGGCAGACCGGTGGTCCCCCCGGTGTAGAGGAGCAACGAGTCACCACCCGATCGATCGATTCGCGGCATGGGCGAGCGTCCGGCGATCGAATCCTCGTAACGAACGGCACCCGGCAACGGATCGGCGTCGTCGCCGACCTCGACCAGAACTCTCAGATCGGGAAGCGAGCCACGCGCTTCGGCGACCACTTCTCGGAACGCCGAGTGGTACACGAGCACTTTGGCCCGGGAATCGGAGAGAACGTGGACGATCTCAGGTGCCTTGTAGCGGTAGTTGACGTTGACCGTGCTCGCTCGCACCTTGAACGAGGCATGAGCCGATTCGAGGTACTCGGGACAGTTGTACATCAACTGACCGACCTTGTCGTCGTGACCGACTCCGGCTTCGGCGAAGGCCGCGGCGAGACGTGACGCGCGATCGTCGAGCGATCTCCACGTCATGTGCTGATCGCCGACGACCACCGCGACGTGATCGGGTTGCGCGTCGGCGAGGGCCTCCCAGAGCGTCGCCCAGTTCTCGTCGAGCACGTCAGCCCTCGGGGACGAGGAAGCGTTCGACTTCGTCGCGACTGCGCCCATCGGCGGAGAGACCGGCAAGGATCGTGTCGTCGATGTGTCGGTGAATGAGTCGCATACGTGCCTCTTGATACGCACCGAACTTCACGCCCTTGGCCGCGCGCTTGGCAGAGACCTTGAGGCCCAGTTGCACTCGCGGCAGATTGGCCATGTCCTGTTCGAACACGTCGGCCAGCCCGCCCATGCCCTCGGCTTCGTGCCAGGACTGCTCGAGGCGCAGACGCTGGATCGGGGCCGGCTCGGGTCGCGGCTTGCCCTCCGGCACCGGCATCATGCGAATGACGTCCATGAAGCACGTGTCGGGGGTCGGTCCGGGACGCCAGCGATACACGAGCGACTGCCCGACTCCGGCCCACGGCGCGAACGCTGGGAACAAGTGGTAGAGGTGCGCGTCGAGCATCTCACTGTCGGACACTTGCGACAGGTCGATCTTGAACAACGGCGCCATCACGGCACGGAAGACGTCGGCCACGACTTCACGCGCCGACTTTCCGTCGGGAACCTCGACGGCACCCTTCGACGAGCGGGCCGAGAAAGCGAGATAGGCGTCGGCGACCTGCTGCTCACTGAGCGGCCCGAGGTGCGGACTCTGTACACCGAATCCGTTGACGAAGCGCGTGACGAAGGGCGACTCCTCCCAGATGGAGTACTCGCTGTTGGCATCGCCGGCGAACTCGAGGATCTGGGGATGAGTGGCGATGACGTGGTAGCCCTCGGCGAAGGCTTCCATGCACACCTTCCAGTTGGCCGGCACTTCCTTCACCGCATGGAAGGCCTTGTAGCGATCGGACATCGCGAAGTCACGATCGAAGTGTTCGACCAACTTCTTGGCCACGACGTTGAAGGGCACGGCATCGGGGTCGAGATTGACGAACACGAATCCGCACCATTCGGCGACCTGAGCTTCGGGCAGACAGGAATCGGGCTGGTCCCACACCTGTGGGAAGTCCCACTCGGCCGGCAGTTCGACCAGAACACCATCGAGGTCCCAGCGCCATCCGTGGAAGGGACAGCGGAACGAGGCGACGCGCCCGTCCTCGGTGCGGAGTTTGGTGCCTCGGTGGAGACAGGAGTTGTGGAACGCCTTGATCGCACCAGTCTTGGTCCGCACGACGACGACCGACTGGTCGGCCACGTCGTACACGACGTGATCACCGGGCTGTTTCAGTTCGTCGACGTGACACGCCATCTGCCACGTGGTCGTCCACATGTATTCGTTCTCGAGCGCGGCGAAGGTCGGGTCGGTGTATCGACTCTTTTGAATGTCGACGATTCCCTGCGGAACGTAGGAGTTGTCACGCAGGGACTGCGGGACGTCACGAGTGTCGGCGGCCAAGAGGTCCTGGACGCTCGGACCCGAGCTCCGGGCCTGACCGATCGAGTCGTCGAGCGCGGTCACGACTTGCCTCCGGATGCGGCCTCGAAGAGATCCTTGGCTTTCTTGTAGTCCGCTTTGCCGTTTGGTGCACGTGGCACGACGTCGAGCACCACCAATTGCTTGGGAACCTTGAAACTCGACAATTTGCTCTTGGTGTAGGCGATCACCTCGTCGCCGGCCACCGACGACTGACCGGCGGCGATCGACGCGACCCCGACCACTCGCTGGCCGTACTTCTCGTCGGGAACACCGAAGACCAGACAATCGGCGATCGCCGGGTGCGTCTTCACGGCTTCTTCCACCTCTTCCGGGAACACTTTCTCGCCCGCGGTGTTGATGCAATTCGAACCGCGACCGAGCAAGGTGATCGTGCCGTCGGCTTCGACCATGGCCATGTCGCCCGGGAAGCTGTATCGCACTCCCCCGACCTCGCGGAAGGTTCGGGCGGACTTGTCGGGATCCTTGTAGTAGCCGAGCGGAACGTTGGCTCCGCTCACTGCCACCATGCCGATGACGCCCGAGCCCGGCACCACTTCGGTGTCGTCGGGGCCGAAAACCTTGGTGTTGGGCATGGCACCGAACTTGGCGGTGGTGTTGACGTTGTCCTTGGTGGCCATCGTCTGACCCATACCGCCCTCGCTCGAGCCGAGGATGTCCATGACGACCGCCGACGGCATGTGCTCGAAGATGCCCGCCTTCACGTCGGCCGAGAACATGGCCCCCGTCGACACGATGGTCGTCACCGATGACGTGTCGTACGGGGTGCCCGAAGCGGCCTTGTCGCGCAGTGCGTTCATCATCGGACGGGCGAATGCGTCGCCGACGATGACGAGCGTGCTCACGCGATGCTTCTCGATCGCACGGAACATCTCGTGTGCGTCGAAGGAACGTCCCTCGAGGAGAACGACCTTGCCGGCCATGAGATGCGGAAGCAGAGCGCCGAGCCACACCCCGGTTCCGTGCATGAGCGGACAGGCCGGAATCGACACCGGCTGTCCCATGGCCGAATGCACGACCTTGGCCGTACCCACGACCTCTTCGATCGACGAGAACGGAGGGCGGCCCATCGGTCCGGTGTAGAAGCCGAGGAACCCTTCGGTGAAAGGACCCGTTTCGTACATGACGCCCTTGGGCATTCCGGTCGTGCCGCCGGTGTAGAGCATGTAGACGTCGGACGCCGAACGCGCCTGGCGGGGAGCCGGCTGATTCGCCGCCACCACGTCGTTCCACGACACCGCGCCCGGCACACCGGCCGACGGTCCGTCGAGCACTTCGATCAACAGTTTCAACTTGGGGAGGCGCTCTTTGACCCGTGCGATGCGGTCACCGAGGCTCGAGTGGAAGACGACGGCCTCGCAATCGGCATTGTCGAGCAGGTACCACAACTCGTCGTCGAGGTACCGGTAGTTCACGTTGACCGGCGTGACCCGTGACTTGAACGCCGCGAGTTGCGTCATGAGGTACTCGGGGCAGTTGTACATGAACATGCCCACCTTGGAGTCGAGCCCCATTCCCACCGCCGCGTAGGCCGATGCGAGTCGAGCCGATGTCGACTCGAAGTCGGCCCAGCTCAGATCGGTGTCCCCGTACGAGATCGCCGTGGCATCGGGCATGGCGTCCGCATGTGCCTCGAAAATGTCGGCGAAGTGCAACATCGTGCTCCCCCCTGGTCGTTCGATCGTCTCCCCAGACGACGACCCGAGAGTAGTCCGACCCTGGACGGAACTGATCATCGGGTCAATAATGAATCCATGACCGCCGTCGAGCCCCGTCCGGCCCGTTCGCCCGGGTTGTCCTACCAAGACCTCCTGGACGCCGACACCCATCCGGTGCCGGACGTGTTGCGCTGGGAGTCACCGCCCGACCTCGGGGATCGGGACGTCTCGATCGAGCGATACGTGTCGCGCGAATGGCACGAGCGCGAGCGCGAGCGACTCTGGAAGCGCGTGTGGCAATTCGCCTGCCGCGCCGAGCAGATCCCCGACACCGGGGACCACGTGGTCTACGAGATCGCCGGGCTGTCGTACATCGTCGTTCGACAAGCCGACGACTCCATCAAGGCCTTTCCGAACGCTTGCCTGCATCGCGGCCGGCAACTGAAGGATTACGACGGCCATGCCTCCGAGTTGCGGTGTCCGTTCCACGGGTTCTGCTGGAAACTCGACGGCTCGCTCGCCGAAGTTCCGGCCGGTTGGGACTTTCCGCACGTCGAGGAACGACGCGACGTCGACTTCGCCCTGCCCGAGTGTCGAGTCGGCGTGTGGGCCGGCTTCGTGTTCATCAATCCCGATCCGGCCTGCGAACCCTTCGCGGACTTCGTCGCCGGACTCGACGAGCACTTCGCCATCTGGGATCTCGAGAATCGTTACATCGAGGCTCACGTCACCAAGATCATCCAGGCCAATTGGAAGGTGGCCCAAGAGGCCTTCTGCGAGGCCTACCACGTCAACGCCACGCATCCGCAGATCCTGTATTACCTCGGCGACACCAATTCACAGGTCGACGTCTGGGACAACTTCTCACGCGTGGTGACGGCCGGACTCACGCCGAGTCCACTGCTCTGGTACGAGGTGTCCGACGACGAGATGCTTCGTTCGATGCTCGACGTACGAACCGACCAGGTGAACCCGCTCTCGGTCCCCGAAGGTCGAACGGCTCGCGAGATCGGAGCGGCATCGGCACGCGAGCGTTGGCGACCGATCGTCGGCGATCGCGTCGACTCGATGAGCGACGCCGAGATGATGGACAGCATCGACTACACCGTGTTCCCCAACTTCCATCCATGGGGTGCGTTCAATCGCATCGTGTATCGCTTCCGCCCCAACGGCGACGACCATCGCTCGTCGATCATGGAGGTCATGTTCCTCTCGCCGTTCGCTGGCGATCGCCCCGCCCCGGCCTCTCGTCGCGATCTCGGTGTCGACGAACCCTGGACGACGGCACCCGAACTCGGCATGCTCGCCAAGGTCTTCGATCAGGACGTGTTCAACATGTCGAAGGTTCAACGTGGCCTCGAGACCACGGCCAAACCGGGTGTGACCCTTTCTCGTTACCAGGAGGGAAAGGTGCGTTGGCTGCACGCATGTCTCGATCGATGGATGGGAGAGGCCTGATGCGCGGCATCGTGCACCCGTTCTCCAAGGCGTTGTACGAGCAGGACGGTCACGGACGCATCCGTGTGTCCCTCGACGGTCGTTCGGGACTCTTCACCACCGACGGCCGCTACCTCGAGGGTGACCTACGCGAATGCGACCCGCAACTCTGCGGATGGGTCGGTGGTCCCCAGGTCGTCAACCATCGCGTGAACGTCGAACCGGGCTGATGACCGACGTCCTCGTCGTCACCGGCGGGCACCCATTCGTCCCCGAACCTTTCTTCGCGGTGTTCGACGCTCTCGAGAACGTCGAATGGACGGCCGCCGACCGACCCCGTACCGGACACGATGTGGTCGTCTTCTACGACATGCCGGGTCTGACCTTCACCGGCGGCGACCCCCCGGTGCACTTCCCTCGTCCCTCGGCCGAGATCGAACGGACCTTCGACGATCTTCGTCGCACCGGCACCGGGCTGGTC
>JBEDFW010000008.1:0-5348 GCA_041174985.1 Actinomycetota bacterium
ACACTACATGGACGCCTTGTACAACGAACCGACTCTTGCGCGCTCGAAGGGACTCGAACCCCTAGCAACTCGATCAAGCACAATTGCTCTCCACCGGGTTGGGAGCCCCTGGACCGAGCCGTGGGATTCTGCAGTGCCCCATGTTCGGTACTGTTCCCCACATGAACGCGTACCGACGACGTCGTTTGGCTTCGCTGGTGTGTGGCGCGGCGCTGCTGGTCGCCTGTGGAGGCGACGACACCACGGCGATCACCACCGAAGTTTCGACCGAGACATCAACTCCCGAGACATCTGCGGTCGAGACCTCTCCAACCACCGAAGCTCCGACCGCTGACACGATGGCCGCGGATTCGACCCTTCCGAGTGCGGATGACCCGCTGGATGAATTCGCCATCTGGGATTTCCTCAACGCCTCGAACGGTGATGTGCCCTACGAGTTTTCGGTGTTCCCCGGGTACTTCGAGGACACTTCGCCACGAACCTTGCGCATCAACGTCACGACAGACGAAGCTGAGGATCTCCTCCCGATCTGTCGACTCGTTGCCGACTACATCGATGAAAACGCTCCGGGCGCCGAACTGAGGATCGAGGTGTTCGACGACATCGAACTGTCCTTGAAGGCAGTGCGCGAAATGGGCGGCGATTGCACGGCCACCTGACGGCGGCCATCGACCCACCCTGGTCGTCTCGCGCGCTCGAAGGGACTCGAACCCCTAACCTTTTGATCCGTAGTCAAATGCTCTATCCATTGAGCTACGAGCGCTTACCGGCCCAAGTTTAGGGGTCGAAATCCCTGGCCCCACCCACGACCGACCGAAGATCGCCCCCCACCGAGGGCTGCAATTAGCCGACCGGGCACCAGCTGGCGGTGCACCACGGGCGCCAACTGCCCGAGCGCTCCCAGGTCACCAATCCCATGCGGGCATTCACCTCGGGATCGAGAAGTTGGGCGGGGTTGGTCACGCCGTAATTCGCCAGCCACCTCTTGTGCGAGCGCCAATTGATCTGGAAGATGCCGATACAGCACGAACTGCGCGACCCCGGATTGAAACGACTCTCCCGGCTCACGACGAAGATCGCGTCGTTCTCGAGATGGTCGGGCCACACCGCGCGCACGATCTGCTCGATTTCGGCTTGCGTGTACCAACGCGTGGGGTTGTAGGGCACCTGACGCATGTCGTCCGGCGACGTTGCTTGCCCTGACGTTTGCGGTGGTCGAGTGGTCGTTGTCGTCACGGTCGGACGTCGCGCACCCTCGGGAAGACAGATCGTCTGTCCCACCTTCAACGGTGACGACAACGACTTGCCGTTCACGGCGGCGAGAGGTCCGGCTTTCACACCGGCCCGCTCCGCGATTCCGTACCACGAGTCGCCGGGTTGTACGACGTAGTCGAGTCCGCACGTCGGTGAGTCGGACGAGGCGTTTTGATTGCTGCCGCTGGTTTCGAGCGTTGTGGGAGGACCGACGACCACACCCGCGGGCAGACAGAGTTCGTCTCCCGGAACGAGCGGTTCTTGGGTGGTCACTCCGTTCGATCCGGCGAGGAGACCTGGCTTCACACCGGCACGATCGGCGATTCCGTACCACGAGTCGCCAGGAAGTACGACGTAGGTCGATGCACACGTACGACTCGCCACCGTGACCGATGGTGCCTCGGTGGGTGCAGCGGTTGGCGCGATCGATGGGTCGGTCGGTTCGGTGGGAGGTGTTTCCGCGGTCTCGGAACCATCGATCTGGGTGAGGGCCGCGGCTCCCGGGGTGGACGAGGACGAGACGCCGCGTCCGTCACCGCGTAGGGCCAAGGCCACCGGAGCGATCAGAGCGCCGATCACCGCAATGAGGATCAAACGACGACGGAAGAAGTCGGGCGGGGGCGCGAGCGGGTCTCGTCGAGGCCGACGCCGATTCGGCTGACTCGGGTCGAGAGGACCCGGATGAGACGATTGCTGGTAGGTACTCATTCCCCGCTCCGTGGCCTACGCCTCGGGTCAGTGTGGTCGGATCGTCACGAAATCGCAACAAAGTCCCTCGTGAGCAGGGGTGACACTGGCGGAGAGGGTGGGATTTGAACCCACGGACCCCTTTTAGGGGGTCAACGTCTTAGCAGGACGTCCCGTTCAACCAGGCTCCGGCACCTCTCCCTGGCTGCGCCGATTGTACAGGGGGTCGAGGTCGGGCCATCAGGGCGGAACGGGAGGGATTCGAACCCCCGGGCCCTTTCGAGCCGGCCGCTTTCAAGGCGGCTGCATTTGTCCGCTCTGCCACCGTTCCGGAGTCGAGGCTAGCGACCGAGAGACGGAACTCGGGGAGACGACGACGCTGAGTCAGGGTGCGATGCGGACACCGAACATGCGCTCGAACTCGGCGTAGTACTCGTCGTCACTCTCCAGTGCGCCGAGCGCGACCCATTCGGCATCACTCATGGTTTCTCGACGCGACAGGATTTCTGGTCCACCCCACGACACCGGGTACCGCAGTCGCGGTGAATTGGTTCTAATGGCGTCGAGAACGACGGCTCCCACCTCGAAGGGATCGGTCGCCTGTGCCATACCGGCCGCGTAGAACTGGAACAGCCGTCGGTAGTGCGCGTCGTAGGCACCGCTCGAATTCGGGGCGTCCACGTTCTTGGCGAAGATCGCCGACTTGGTGATGCCGGGTTCCACGATCGCCACACGAATGTTCCACGGTGCGAGTTCTTGTGCCAGTCCCTCCGACATCGCCTCGAGTGCCCACTTCGATGCCACGTACGGAGCCTGGGCCAGTGCAGCGAATCGACCGACCACCGACGACACGTTGACGATCGTGCCGGCTGACCGCGCTCGCATTCCGGGCAGCACGGCTTGAACGCAGCGCACCGCACCGCACAGGTTGATGTTCATCACCTCGTGGTAGAGCGACGGCGGACATTCTTCGATGACTGCGTTGCCACCCACACCGGCGTTGTTCACCAGCACATCGATGTTCGGCGACAATTCGTGGATTCGTCGGAAGCCGTTCGAGACACTCGCATCATCGGCGATGTCGAGCTCGATCCACTCGATCTCGACGCCCGCTTCGTCGGCCATCGACTGCGCCTTGGCTGTCTTGTCGAGGCTGCGCACCGTTCCGAACACGCGAAATCCGTTGCTTGCCAGATGAATCGCGGTGGCCCGACCGATACCCGAATTGGCTCCTGTGACAACTGCTGTTTCCCGACCCATGCCGGTCACAGTACTGCTGAGTGCGTGGAGCGACTCAGGCGATCGTCGAACGCAGGGTTTCGATCCAGTCGTCGGCCTGACGCCAACGAGCATCGGCGTGCTCGCGGGCCGTGTGGCTGGCCTCACCGGCCGCTGGATACGACCCGAGGAACTTCACGGCGGCCTGCTTCGCGTGCAGGGCTCGGAGTGCATCGGCGACCAACTCGTCGGCGATGTGCCCGTCCATGTACATCACGAAGCAGTAGTCGCCGAGGCCGCCGTCCTTGGTGGGGCGCGACAACAGATTGGTGATGTTGATGCGGCGAGCGGCGAACTCTTGCAGGATCGAGATCAGACTTCCGGGTTCGTCGGCACGTTGGTAGACCACGATCCCGGTTCGATCGTGACCGGTGGGTGCCGGAACTCGATCGCGCCCGATCATCACGAACCGGGTCTGATTGCCACCGTGATCTTCGACGTTGCTCGCCAACACGTCGAGCCCATACAGAGTGGCCGCGTTACGTGGGGCGATGGCGGCGATCGTCGCATCACCGGTGTCGGCCACGATCTTGGCAGCATCGGCGGTGCTGTTGGCCGCCCGCACCTCGGCAGCGGGCAAGTTTTCGCGCAAGTAACGATGACACTGTGCAGTGGCGACCGGAATCGACAACACGGTGGAGACACCCGACAGCGACGCGCCTTTCGTGCCGAGCAAACAGTGCTCGATGTCGAGCACGATTTCGCGTTGGATGAGGAGGGAGTAATCGAACGACAATGCATCCTGCGTGAAGTTGACGGTGCCCTCGATCGAATTCTCGATGGGAACCACGCCCACGTCCACCACGCCTTCGGCCACGGCGTCGAGCACGTCGGGTACCGTCCGGTACGCCACCAGGTCGCCGTTGGCGAGGTCGGACTGCGAACGTACGGCCTGCTCGGTGAACGTGCCGAACGGGCCGAAGAACCCCACCCGTGGGGACGGGCCAAGAGCGTTCGACGGTGCGGTCTTCGGGTTCACCTGCTCAAGGCTACGGCGACCGCTCGGTCGTGCGAGGATGGTTTCGTGGACGCCGACGCTCTCCGGCAGCTGATCGACGAGGTCTCCGCGGGTCGGATCGCGCCTGATGACGCCGTCTCCCGTCTCAGTCGTCTGCCTTTCGCCGACGTGGGTGATGCACTGGTCGATCATCACCGTCACCTCCGTCAAGGCGCCCCCGAGGCCGTCTACGCGCCGGGCAAGTCGCCCGAGCAGTGCGTGCAGATTGTGGCCGAGTTGCTCACGCACGGCACCGGTGCCGTGCTCGTGACGCGCACGACCGACGATCAGCGCAAGGCACTCGAAGCAGCGCACGGCCCGGCTCTCATGGCGCACACGTCGATGCTCTGGCGCGCCCCCGCCCCGTGGTACTCGGGCAACATGCTCGTGATCTCGGCCGGCACCGCTGATGTTCCGGTGGTCGACGAGTGTTTGCTCGCTCTGCGTGCACACGGCATCGAAGCCGGGCGTATCACTGATGTAGGTGTGGCTGGTCTGCATCGTTTGCTCTCGCGCGTGGACGACGTGATGGCGGCCGATCTCGTGATCGTGATCGCCGGGATGGAAGGTGCACTGGCGAGTGTGATCGGCGGGCTGTCCGGCAAGCCGGTGATCGCCGTGCCGACCAGCGTTGGCTACGGCTCGGGTCTCGACGGAGTGACCGCGTTGCTCGCCATGCACGCCACGTGCGCCAATGGCGTGACAGTGGTCGGTATCGACAACGGCTACGGCGCGGCCTGTGCGGCGGCGCGCATCGTGCGCGCGGCGCGAGGATCGTCGTGACCAAGCACGCGTGGTTCAACTGCTCGGCCGGAGTGGCTGGCGACATGGTGCTGGCGTCACTCGTCGACGCTGGTGCCGATCCCGTGGCGGTGGGAGCCATGCTGGCCGGACTGGGTCTCGACGACTATGCGTTGACGTTCGAACCCACACAGCGAGCCGGTGTGAGGTCGACACGAGCCATCGTGGCGGTGCACGAGCACGACGACCATCACCATCGCGCCTGGTGCGACATTCGCGCGCTCCTCGAAAGAGCCGATCTGCCGGATCGCGTTCGTGCTCGGTCGCTCGCAGTGTTCGCGTTGCTGGCCGAGGTGGAGGCCAAGATCCACAAGGTCGACGTGGACCATGT
>JBEDFW010000009.1:0-13278 GCA_041174985.1 Actinomycetota bacterium
TTCCTGAGCGGTCGCCGCAGTCGTGGTGGTCGACTCCTCGATCGACACGGCACTCGAAACGACCCCGTTCGGCTCGACCCCGTCGTCGGCATTCGACCCACACGCAGCCAGGAAGATCAGCGCAGAGGCCAGGAGTCGACGGCTCATGAGGACGTGGCCAGACTGCGGCGACCGCTCAGGAACGCCGCCGAGTAGAGCAACAAGGCGAGAATCAAGAGATTGCGGTAGCCGAGAACCAAAGCGGTGTACTCCAGCACTCCACCCACCATGGCACCGATCAAGTTGGCCGCGAAACCGGTCATCGAGTCGCCGGTGTCACGGAAGCGCTGCGAGAAGATCAGGTTGGCGATGAAGATCGGAGCGAAGGCGATCGCACAAGCCGCGAGCAATCGGGGCCAGAACCCGAGTGGCAGCAACGAATTCTGCGGGATGAGCCAACCGATCACGATCGAAACGAGCAACGACCCGTACATCAAGCTCAAGTTCTTCACCCGCACGCGTTTCGACACGACGACGGCCAGCAGCACTGACGCGATGACACCCGAGAACACCAACGCGTTCACGAACCACGTCGTGCCGAACAACAAAGCGAACTGAACGATGTTCTTCGTCTCGAGGAGCATGAAGGCCACGCCCATGAAGAACAGGTCGGTGTAGTTGCGCATCGCACCCATCGGTCCACCGACGAGGCGAACCAGCACGACCGACGCGATCAGGATCAGACCGAGCGCCACGAGATAGAAGGTCGGAATCGACGGCGTCTTGAGATACGGGAAGGGACGATCGTCCGACACCGGATCGGGTGCATCGACCCCCGCCACCCACTTCTCGTCGGCCGGACAGTCGACCGAGTCGGCCTTCACACCCACCGTCAGCACAGCCACCGTGCCCTCGAGTTTGGTGACGCAGGGCTCGTGTCCGAATGCTTCGGTCAACGTCTGCGCATAGCGATCGACCAACCACGTCTCTCGATAGAGGTTGTACATCGCGAATACACCGTCGTCGGTGAGATGTTCCTGGTAGGCCTCAGCGGCCTGCTTGGTGAACAGATAACTCTCGAGGCGAATCGACGACGCACCCTGTACGAGAGTGAGTGAATCGGGGAGAGCCAGAACGATCTGGTCCCACTTCTTGTCGGAGCGTTCGAGATAAGCACGGCCGTCGTCGACATGTGCATCGACACGCGGATCACCGTAAGGATCGTTCGGATGATGCTTCTTGGCCAGGTCGAGCAAACGATGGTCGATCTCGACCGCGTCGACGTGTTGCGCGCCGTTGGCCAAGGCAACGGCAACGTCGTTGCCACTCCCCGATCCGATCACGAGAAGATCTTCCACCGGTTCCTGCGACGCTCGCCGGTCGTACAACGTCTGATAGATCGGCCAATCCTTGTCGGACGTCTGGAACCAGTGCGGAACTCCGTTCACCAGCACACCGGCGCCGCCGTCGCCGAGCACGTAGTTGGCCTTGTAATAAGGCGTCCAGAGCACCTGATCCTCGCGCGATTCGATTCCCCACGTAGCGAGCAGGATCAGAACGGGAATCACGAGCAGCGCACCATCGACGATCTGGCGTGGCCACAGGGTCCACACGAAGATCACCGTGATGATCACTCCCCACACGATCGGTGGCGCGCCGACGAACGACAAGAGGGCGAACCCCACGATGCCGATGAGCGAACCGATCAGGTCGAACTGATAGGCGTCGAGATTCTTCAACTGGCGGAAGGTGTGAGCGATGCCGTTGCCGATACAGGCGAGCACGAACGCCACCGCCAAGAACACCGCCGGAAGCGCCAACTCTCGGGGTGGGCCCGACGGCTTGAGCTCGGCCCCGAAGAAGATCAAATCGCCACCGGTCGATTCGACGGTCACCGGCACGTTGTGCACGAAGAGGATCAGGGCCGCCAGAGCGATGGGGGCGTACTTGTAGATCTGAACGTCGGTTCGCTTGGCAAGCAGGAAGCCGAGACCGATGCCGAGGAAGCTGCCGAGCAGGACGATGTTGGAGAAATAAGCCAGGTACAGAACGTTTCCGCCCAGCCAGCGGATGAGGGCGAGCTCGACGAAGAGCATGAGGAAACACAGAACGACCAGACGGATGCGGAGGAGGCGGGCGTTCGTGTCCACGGCGTTTTCAACTTAGTGGCTGGCAACACCCGGGGCGGATGTCCTCCGAAGCGCGGACGGATGTCCGGACACCAGCGACGACCCGATTCCTAGCCTGCCCCCATGAATGGCGAGGTTCCGGCGGCGATCGACGTCCGCCACCTCACCAAGTTCTACGGATCCAGTCGCGGAATCGAGGACGTCTCGTTCTCGGTCGGGCGGGGTGAAGTCGTGGGTTTCCTCGGCCCGAACGGTTCGGGCAAGACGACCGTTCTACGAATTCTCGTGGGACTCATCTCACCGACCGCAGGTGACGTGTGGGTCGACGGACGAACGCTCTTCGCCGACCCGACGGGCTGGCGAGCAAGAGTGGGGTACCTACCCGGAGATCTCGGCCTCTACGGCAACCTCGTCGTTTCCGACTATCTCGGTCTGCTCGCGCGTCTTCGAGGAGTGAATTGCGGCGATGCGATCCTTCGGCTGTCTCGCCGCCTCGAACTGTCCCTCGAGGCACGGATCGCCGGATTGTCGAAGGGCAACAAGCAGAAGGTTGGGGTGATCCAGGCGTTGATGCATCGACCCGAAGTTCTGGTTCTCGACGAACCGACGTCAGGACTCGATCCGATCGCCCAGCGAGAATTTGCTCTGATACTCGCCGAACGTCGTGCCGAGGGAGCGTCGATCATTCTGTCATCGCACGTCCTGCAGGAAGTCGAGTCGGTGGCCGACCGGGTCGTCATCCTCGACCACGGTCGTGTCCTCACTGTCGACTCCGTCGAATCGCTTCGACGTCGCATCGAGACCGAGATCCATCTCTCGTTCGATCGTCTCGTCGACCTCGACACCTACACATCGTGTCCAGGTGTCGTGGAGGCACGACGAGACGAAGCCGGAATTCGTTTGCGAGCCAAGATCCCCCACACCGAGGTGTTGCGTCGCGCGGCTCTCGACGGAGTGGTGAAGATCGTGTCGCACGAACCGACTCTCGCCGACGTGTTCTTGTCGCTCACGAGGTCGAACCATGCTTCTTAGTCCCATCGTTCGCAAGTCCTTGTGGGATCGATGGAAGAGCCTTCTCGCATGGTGTCTGGGCATCGTCGCGCTCGTGAGCGTTCAGATGTCGGTGTATCCGACGGTGCGTGACACATCGGCCGACTGGGAAGGTGTGACCGAGTCCTTCCCGGAGGCGTTCCAGGAAATTTTCCGCATGGAGGACTACACGTCGCCAGCTGGCTACCTCTCGACCGAGCTGCTGTCGTTCGTGGTTCCGTTCATCTTCATGACACTGGGCGCAACATGGGGAGCACGCGTCACGTCGGAAGAAGAGGAATCCGGAACCGCCGACATCCTCTTCTCACTGCCCATAACGCGTCGCGACTACCTGTCGACGCGGTGGATCGTCGGTGCACTGGTTCTGCTCGCCGTGTCAGCGGTCTTCGGTATCTCCCTGATCGTCGGGGCGACGATCCTCGACATGGGTATCGGATTCGGCCATTTCGCCAATGCCTCACTCATGCTCTTTCTCACTGGGTTGTCGAGTCATTCCCTCGCTGCCGTGGTCGGAACCTCGACCGGCAAACGCTCGATCGGGCTCGGATCGACGATGGCGATCCTCATCGCCGGTTTCGTTCTCTACTCGCTGGCACCGCTCGTCGACGTCTTCGATGCGATCAACCCCTTCAATCCACTCCAATGGATGCTGGGAACACGGCCCCTCACGACCGGAGTCGACCTCGATGACGTGAGCCTCCTGCTCCTGATCCCACTCGCTTCGTACATCGGTTCGCTTCGATCGTTCCAGCACCGCGACGTTCGGGTCTGAGTGGTTCGAATCCGAGTCGTTGAATCGAGAACATTCGGACTCCGGGCGAGGCGAAGTAACCTGCGGGCATGCCCCAGGACGACAGAACCTGGACGTTCCTCAGCAATCACGCGCACGTTCTCGTCTGCCTGGCCGCCGACCCCGACTCACGCGTTCGCGACATCGCCCTCGAAGTGGGAATCACCGAGCGTCGCGTGAACGGCATCCTCACCGACTTGCAACAGGCCGGGATCATCACCGTCTACAAGTCGGGGCGTCGAAACTCGTATGAGATCAATCGCCGAGCTCGACTTCGCCATCCGCTCGAGGCTCACAAGACCGTGGGCGACCTTCTCAAAGGTGTCCTGTGACCCACTAACTACTGAATTTGATTTCCTGTAATTGGTAACAGTATTTTCGTCCGGTGCCTCTGGACGACCTGATCATCGAAAACCTGACCTCGCCGGCGGTACTGGCCTTCGTGCTCGGTGTTCTCGCCGTGGCAGTCCGCAGCGATCTTCGTCTCCCGGAACAGGTCGGATCCCTCGTTTCCACGTATCTGCTCCTTGCGATCGGGATCAAAGGAGGGCTACGCCTCCGCGAGGTCGCCTTCGCCGATGTCTGGGCACCGATCCTGGGAACCCTCGCTCTCGGTTTCATCACACCTATCGTTGCTTACTGGGCGGCGCGACGATTCGGAAGGCTCGACGTTCCCAATGCCGCATCGATGGCTGCGCACTACGGATCGGTTTCGGCGGTCACCTTCACGGCCGCCGAAGGCTTCAACCGCACATCGGGCATTCTCGAAGAGGGTTTTCTTCCGGCACTCGTCGCCATTCTCGAGATTCCCGGAATCGTCGTCGCGCTCGTGATCGCATCGCGCACATTGGGAGCCAACATCACCACGGCACTCCACGAAGTGATCACCGGCAAGAGCATCCTTCTCCTCGGTGGAGGTCTCTTGATCGGATCATTCGGATCGGTGTCGGCCGTCGAAGCCGTCGAGCCTTTCTTCATCGGGCTCTTCCCCGGCTTTCTCTGTCTCTTCCTTCTCGATCTCGGCACGCTTGCCGGTCAGAGATTCACCTACGTTCGACGAGCCGGCAGCCGATTGGTGGCTCTCGCCATCGTTCTTCCGCTCGTCTTCGGAACGATCGGCGCATTCACCGGCACGTTGGTCGGCTTGTCGGCCGGAGGTGCGGCCGTCCTCGCCGTCATGTCGGCCAGTGCGAGTTACATCGCCGCACCAGCCGCCGTTCGAGTCGCACTTCCCCAAGCCGATCTGGGCATCAGCCTCGGAGCAGCCATCGGCGTCACCTTTCCGTTCAACCTCGTGATCGGCATTCCTCTCTTCAGCGAGATCGCACAACGAATCGCCTGACGTGCGTTGTCGTCCCGAATTCGCCAAAAGGGCGGGCTGGGAAAATATGCGCATGCACACACGTACACACGAGAAATCAATCGACCGACCGAAACGCTTCTGGATCGAAGTGGTGGAAATCGACGACGACCGCGGGCGCAAACTCCGCCGACGACACCGCTTCCTCCCTTCGCTCCACGTGGGAATCACCACCGTCGAGCCCGGACCGAAGCTCCAGGCCCGCTGGAAGCGAAAGATGAACAAGAAGCCCGGGACCTGGATCGGTCTTCGCCCCGATCTGATGGACGAGATCGAGTTCGACGATCGCTCGGCCGCCGAGTCGCACAAGAAGGCCATGGTCGCGACGCTGTCGGCGATGGGTTACACGGTCAACGGTGATCACACGGTGTACAGCGTGTACGTGATCGAACTCGACCATTCACACCTACCCGACTGCACCGGCTACTTCTACGTGGGCCAGACCGCGAAGTCCCCGGTCGAACGGGTCATCGAGCACCGAGACGGCAAGCGCACGGGCAACCGCCGCCTCTACAGCAAAGAGGCGCACCTCCATTTCAAGAAGTGGCGACCCGACCTCGGCCTGTCCACCAAGCACTACTCGCGAGAGGCCGCCCTCCAAGCCGAGAGCCACTGGCGACTGTTCCTCGAACAACGTGGCTACCGAGTGGTGGGCGGGCAGGAGAAGTACGAACAGCTCTCCGATTCGACCGACGAAAACCCCAGTTCAGGGCCATATTTGACCTAATTCGTTTGCGGGCGGGCCGATCACGTGGTTTCCTCTCTATCCGTTATGTCCATCGCCCAGCGCTTCCTCGACTCGATCACCGGCTCGACCGGCTGTTCGTCGCGCTCGTCCTCGATGTGGCACAACGGCACCGCAGCGTCGCACGCGATGTATGCCAACGCTGGTGCGGCTGCCGTGGCATTCGTGAAGCCCGCCTTCACGGCCACCAAGCGCCCGCCCCAGCGGCTCGGGGAGCTCCTCACGTAGGTCACACACCACGTCGAGAAAGCCACCGAGGCCGCTGGGATCAAGAACCCGGCGGCCTTTTTCGTTGTCCCGATTCACCACCCGTCCACTCACCCAAGGAGTACACCATGACCATCATCGAAACCACCGAAATCGAGAGCAACACGATCGATCCGACGTCGTTCTCCGAAGCTGGTCCGACCGTGAAGCCCGTCGCCCGTTGCGGAGACGGACACGGAACGCTCACGCCTCTCTTCTTCAGTGACGAGTTGGTCGACATCGCGCGAGCGAAGGCGATCTGCGCCCGGTGCACTCTTCGCGGACCTTGTCTGTCGGGCGCGCTCGAACGTCTCGAGCCTTGGGGCGTCTGGGGCGGTGAGTTGCTCGAGAACGGTCGCATCGTGCGCGACAAGAAGCCGCGTGGTCGTCCCGCGGTTCTGCCCCGACCGACTCTCGTCATCGACGAGGATCGCACGATTCGCGCCATCACCGATCCGTCCGACAAGCGGGATTACGAGGTCGCCATTCGCGTGGCCTGACGTCCCACAGTTCGACTGATCGCATCCTTCTCCGGTCACTGGTGACGCTCGACGAGCCAGTGACTGTGCGGGAATCGCGGTCGTGGCCGTCGTCTCGAATCCCCCCACGAGACGGCGGTCACGACTGCCTCCCACGAACGGCGATGGTCGGCCGATCGGGGCACTCGTTAGCCTGAGACCGTGCGGGCGAAACGACTTCTTGCCTCTGCGATCGCAGTGGCCGTCGCTTCGGTTCTCCTCGCTTGTGGCGGGTCCTCCGACGAAATCGAAACGGTCGTCCTCGACGAACCCGGCGAGTACCAGCAACCGTCGATCGCCCTCAATCGCGACCTCGACGGCGAATCCCTCGAAACGGGGCGGCTTCTCGATCGCGACGACAACGACATCGATCTCGCCGAACTCACCGGTCGACCGCTGGTCGTCAATTTCTGGTTCACCGACTGCCCCCCGTGCAAACGGGAAATGCCGGCCCTGCAGAGTGCTCACGAGACCCACGGCGACTCCGTGGGATTCGTCGGCATCAATTCCGTCGATTCACGAGATCGCATGCTCGAATTCGCCGACGACATCGGTGTCACCTACGAGTTGCTTCGTGATCCCGATGGTGAGCTACTGGTCGCCAACGGCATCGCCACTTTTCCCACCACTCTCTTCGTCGACGCGAATGGCATCGTGGTGAAGCAGATCTCCGGCGAGGTCTCCATCGAGGTTCTCACCTCTGCGATCGAGGAACTGCTGACGTGACCACCGCACTGTGGGCCGCGACGAGTGATCGCCTCTGGCTGAGTTTCGGGAGCGGGCTGTTGGCGGCGGTCAACCCCTGCGGTTTCGTCTTGCTGCCCACCTATCTCATGTATTACCTCGGTCTGTCGGGTCGACCCGGCGAGACGAACGAGCGTGAGGGCGCCGTCGGGCGCGCACTCGTCGTGAGTCTGTCGCTCTCGGCCGGATTTCTCTCGGTGTTCCTGGTCGTCGGTTCGATCAGCCGACTCTTCACCGACTGGATCAATCAGAACGCCAAGTACGTGTCCCTCGTGATCGGCCTCGGTCTGGTGGGCCTCGGTGTCGCCATGCTGGTCGGTTATCGACTCCCGATCACCACCCCACGCCTCGACGTCAGCGGACGCGCGAAGGATCGCACGGTGCTGTCGATGTTCCTGTTCGGCGTGGCCTACGCCGTGGCCTCCATCGGATGCACGATCGGACCGTTTTCGGCCACCGTGCTCGGCACGATCGACACCTCCGGTTTCGCCACCGGATTGCTCGCCATCGTTCTGTACGGAGGGGCGATGTCTCTTCTCGTCACTGCACTCACGGTTTCGCTCGCCGTCGCTCGGGGCGGCCTCCTTCGCGTGCTCCGTCGCGGCATGACCTACGTCGAGACGGCGTCGGCTGTCGTCATGATTCTCTCCGGCCTGTATCTCGCCTGGTATTGGTTCAACGACATCCGCGAGAACTACGACGACGAGCTCACCGGAAACGTGGTCGGCTGGCAGGAATCGCTCGCCAATTGGATCGATGGCAACCGAAGTACGTTGGCGGTCGTGTTCGGTCTGATCGTCGCTGCTGCCACCACGACCACGATCCTTCGTCGACGACGTGCTCACTGACATGTCTCGGTTCCGTGATCTGATCGCCCATCCCGACGTGGAGGAAGTGTGCGTGCTTCGCGGACACGACCACCCTCGTGAGAAGCGAATCGGCTTCATGGCCTACCACGGTGGTGGACTCGAAGAGATGACCGACGTGATCGCACAAGCAGCGGCCGAACGATCTGGGACCAGCTACTACGGCGTTCACCAGCCGACCGGCATGGAAGACCACATCCCGTCGATCGACGTGTCACCGTCGCACTCGCCGTCACTCGCATCTTTCATCGATCACGTTCACACCGTGATCACGATTCACGGTTACGGACGCCGCGGCTTCTTCTCCTCGCTGCTCGTCGGCGGCCGTCATCGCGAGTTCGCCGAACACGTCGGAGAACACCTACGCCGACATCTTCCGGCCTACACCATCGTCACCGACATCGATCACATTCCCCGTGATCTGCGCGGGCTGCACTCGCGAAATCCGGTCAATCTGCCGCCCGGAGCCGGCGTGCAGATCGAACTTCCACCCCGAGTCCGCGGATCGAGCCCTCTGTGGTGGGATTGGGAAGGACCCGACCTCACTCCCCACACCGAATCGCTCATCGACGCGCTCGCCAATGCCGCTCGGTCCTGGTAGCCGCCGGCCCTAGGGCGACAGACGAGTGATCGACCAGGCGCCGGAAGATTCGCGTCGGTAACGGAAGCGATCGTGCAGACGACTCGGCCGACCTTGCCAGAACTCGAAGGTGTCGGGCACCAATCGCCAACCGCCCCAGAAGGGTGGGCGTGGCACGTCGCCAGGAAAGCGGGCCTGCATCTCGGCGACTCGATCCTCGAGTTCGGCGCGACTCGCCAGCGGACGACTCTGCGCTGACGCCCAAGCACCGATCTGGCTGTCGCGTGGTCGTGATGCGAAGTAGTCGTCGCTCTCGCTACTCGACAGTGCATCGACTCGTCCCCGCACCCGAACCTGACGATGCAGGTCGAGCCATGGGAACACGAGCGACGCAACCGAATGCGCACCGATCTGTTCACCCTTGGCGCTCTCGTAGTTCCCGAAGAACGCGATCCCCCGTTCGTCGACTCCGCGGGCCAGCACCACTCGAGCGTCGGGCGCACCCTGGGCGTCGATGGTTCCAAGGACCATGGCGTTGGGTTCGGCGACACCCGCTTCCACGGCGTCGGCGTACCAGTGGTGCCATTGAGCGATGGGTGACGCATCGAGATCGTGCAGGTCGAGTCCGGCGGTCTCGTACTGGACACGCCGCTCACGGACGTGGTCGTCGTGACGTTCGCTCGCTCGATCGGCCATGGTCAGGGGGTGATGCGTTCGAGCCCGCGCATGTAAGGGCGGAGCACCTCGGGAATCACCACGCTGCCATCGGGTTGGCGGTAGTTCTCGACGATCGCGGCCCACACCCGCGGGACAGCGAGCGCTGAACCGTTGAGCGTGTGCGCGATCTCAGTTCCCTTCTGACCGCTGCGACGGAAGCGAATGTCGGCCCGCCGCGCCTGATAGTCGCTGAACCAACTCACCGACGACACTTCGAGCCAGGCATCGCAGCCCGGTGCGTACACCTCGATGTCGTAACTGCGGTGATGGCTCTGGCCCATGTCACCGGTACAGATCTGAATGATGCGATACGGCAGGCCGAGCGAAGCGATGGTGCCTTCGGCTCGGGCGACCAACTCGTCGAGTAGTTCGGGAGCCTGTTCGGGCGCGGCGAGTGCGAGGATCTCGACCTTGTCGAACTCGTGCGAACGCAACATGCCACGAGTGTCGCGACCGGCTGAACCGGCTTCGCGCCGGTAGCACGACGTGTACGCCATGAGTCGAAGCGGCAATTGTGCTTCGTCGACGATCTCGCCGGCGTACATCGACGTGAGAGGGACCTCGGCGGTCGGAATCATCCAGAGATCGTCACGCTCGATGGCGTAAGCATCGTCGGCGAACTTGGGAAGGTGGCCGGTGGCGGTCAGGGTGGCCGTGCTCACCATGGTGGGAGGACGGACCTCCTCGAACACGTCGGCGTTGCGATCGAGAGCCAATTGGCACAACGCTCGAGCGAGCGCCGCACCGGCACCTCGCTGCATGGTGAACATCGACGCTGCGATCTTGGTGGCCCGCTCGCTGTCGAGGATTCCGAGTTCGGCCGCTGTCTCCCAGTGCGGAACCCGCTGGTGATCGGCGAACGAGGACGGCATCTGCAACGGACCCTTGACGAGCGGGTTCTCGTGGTCACCGGCTCCGTCGGGTGCATCGGGATGCGGCAGATTGGGGATGCGCAGCAACACTTCACGAAGTTCGGTCTGGATCTCGTCGGCCTGGGCGGCCAGAGCGTGCTCTTCGGCACCGAGGTCGCGACTCTCGGCCTGCGCCGCGTCGGCCGCCGCCTGATCGCCCGTCCGCTTGGCCTGACCCACGGTCTTCGACAGTTCGTTGACCTTGGCACGAATCGCGTCGCGACGCGTGGAGATCTGACGGGCCTGAACGTCGAGTGCGATGGCTACGTCGAGTTGTTCGATGAGATCGGGCTTGCGACGGCGGGTGAGAGCCGCACGAACCCCGTCGGGGTCGCTACGGAGAAGCCGAACATCGATCACAGGAACACGAGGTTACCGTCACGTCCGCTGCTCGGCCCCGTTCGTTCCATCGGCACTAACCTCCTGCGGGTGACCCCTCCGACTTCATTCGGAACCCGGATCGTGAGCGGGTCGATCGACAACGTCGTGGAGGTGCACGACCTCACCGTCCGCTACGGACGAGGAGAACGTGCGGTCACCGCGGTCGATGGAGTCTCGTTCGGTGCACGAGCCGGTCAGGTCACGGCCGTCCTCGGACCGAACGGAGCCGGCAAGACGAGCACCATCGAAGTCTGCGAGGGGTTGCGTCGGCGTTCGTCCGGACAGGTGCGGGTTCTCGGCCTCGATCCCGGTGGATCGCGGCGAGATCGGCGCGCCCTGGCTCATCGCACCGGCTTGATGCTGCAAGAGGGAGGCGTATATCCATCGGCACGTCCGATCGACGTGGTGCGCCAATACTGCGGCATTCACGGTGTCGCCGACCCGAACACACCGCGCACGCTGATCGATCTGGTCGGACTCACCGATCGGGCCCGCACGTCGTGGCGCCGTCTGTCAGGAGGCGAGAAGCAACGGCTCTCACTCGCCCTCGCTCTCGTGGGAACCCCCGACGTGGTCTTCCTCGACGAGCCGACGAGCGGTGTCGACGTGAACGGACGCGACACGATCCGCGGAATCATTCGCTCTCTCACCGAACGAGGCTGCGGAGTGGTGCTCGCCACTCATGAACTCGACGAGGCCGAGCGAATCGCCGATCGAGTGGTGATCTTCGACAAGGGCAAGGTGCTCGTCGAAGGAACACTCGACGACGTTCGCAAGGCTCGTCAGGCCGTGCGTCTCCGAACCCTGCGTCCTCTCGTCCTGGCCGACGTGCCGTCCTCCATCTCCGATTGGCTCGTCGAAGTCGAGCCCGGTCACTACACGATCGAAGATGCTCCTCAGGGACTGGTGGCCGCACTCGCTGTGTGGCTGAGTGAGCACGGCATCGACGTGATCGAGTTGCGAGCCGGATTGTCGAGTCTCGAGGACGTGTTCAAGCGTCTCACGGGGGGTGCCTCGTGAGCGGCCCGTTGCGCGCCCAGCTCGGTGCCGAACTGCGAATCCTGTCGCGCAACGGTGAGCAATTACTGCTCACCATCGTCATTCCCGTCCTCGTCCTCGTGTTCTTCGGCATCACCGACGTATTGCCGAGTTCGTTCGACGATCACATGGATTTCCTCACACCCGGAGTGATCGCGCTGGCGATCATGAGTTCGTCGATGGTCAGCCTCGGAATCGCGACCGGTTTCGAGCGTGGGTACCAAGTCCTGAAACGGCTCGGTGCCACTCCCCTCGGTCGTCCCCGCTGGCTCTTGGCCAAGATCCTCACCGTTCTCGTCGTCGAGATCGTGCAGGTCGTCGTCCTCGTCCCGATCGCCCTCGGACTCGATTGGAAAGCCGACGACACCTCATGGGTTCTGGCCCTCGCAGCCGTCGTCCTCGGTACGTTCGCGTTCGGTGGCCTCGGTCTCCTGATCGCCGGCCGTCTGCGCGCCGAGATCAACCTCGCGGCACAGAACGGTCTCTACATCGTGTTGCTTCTCCTCGGTGGAATGGTGATTCCGTTCGACGAACTTCCCGGTCCTTTGGCCGACGTGAGCCCGTATCTTCCCTCGGGCGCTCTCGCCGACGTCATGCGCGACACACTCGTCGGAACGGCGACTCAGGCCGCCACGTCGTGGATCGTGCTCGCATCGTGGGCCCTTGCCGCACCAGTGCTCGCCGCTCTCACCTTCCGCTGGGAGTGAGTCAGCGAGGTTCGGGTTCCCGCGCCGGCGGGGACTCGGCGAAGGCCTTCTCGACATCGGCCATCGTGAGTGGTTCACGCACGTAGGCCGAGTCGTTCTCGGCGCGGAACGTCTTCACGAATTTCTGAACGAACAGCACGCCGATGATCGACCAGAGGAAGATCGCACCGCCGACTTTCATGATGGCGCCGGCGATCTGCTGATCGTCGGTGACCGAGACGCCCCAGACGCGCCAGGGAATGCTGTAGTGCTTGTACACCACGCCCTCGGCGAAGGTGAGCCAACCGGCCGGAACCGTGGCCACCACGCTGTTCATGAACAAGTAGATCATCTTGCCCATCGGTGAGATCTGGAATTCGGGGAACGGACCGCACACCGGCAACCACATGAGGATCGCTGTCGTCACCAAGAACACGTGCACGCCGTAGTGGAGAGGTCCGTTCGAGACCGAGGCGTTCACCACTCCGGGGACGTGACTCACCATGATCGCGACGTTGAACAGCAGGGCAGCCCGGAC
>JBEDFW010000010.1:0-14084 GCA_041174985.1 Actinomycetota bacterium
AATCCGCTCGGCTATTTCGATCGCGAACTCACCAAGCGCAAGCGCGACCACAAGCAAGTGTTCGACTTCATCGATCCGATGAGCCCGCCCCACGATTCCCGTAATCGCTGGCCAGCCACCCATGACCTACCCGGGTTCCGCGATTCGATGGTGGCCTTGTACGACGCATTCGACGACCTGGCCACCAAAGCACTCGGTCTCATCCATGGTCTGCTCGAACTCGGTCCCGAGTCGCGGGCCAAAGTGGTCGGCGATCGACGAGGCAGCATGATCCGCCTCAACCATTACACGGTCGGTGATCCGGTGCCCGAGAGCGAACGCGTCGGACTGGCCGATCTCGGCGAAACCGCACTCGGCTACCACACCGATCCGGGTGTTCTGACCGTGCTGCTTCAGGACGGCACCGGCGGACTGCAAGCCGAGTCGGCCGAGCACGGCTGGATCGACGTTCCGCCGATCCCGGGCACGATCGTGTTGAACCTCGGCGACTGCATGCAGGCCTGGACCAACGATCGTTACCGGGCCGCGGTTCATCGAGTGTTGCCGATGACCGTGAGCCGACGCTTCAGCATTCCTTACTTCCTCAATCCTCCGCGCGATTCGGTGATCGCGCCGATGCCGGAGATGTGTTCCGACGGCGCGCGCTACCGCGCCTTCGAGTGGCGCGAGTTCATGGATGCTCGTGCCTACGACAATTTCACCGACACCGGCGCCGAAGACGCTCAGGTCACCGACTATCGCGTGATCGCCTGATCCATCCAGTCGCTCAAAGTCCCCGACTCGAGGGCCTCAGCCGCCAGATCGACTTCGTCAGCCGTCACGAGCCCCTCGGCTAGAGCGACGTCGACGTCACCAGCCGCCAGAACGATCGCGGCGAGGAGAACCTTGTCGGGTTCTGCCCCATCGGTGTCCACGTCGACGGTCGCCGACGTGTCGTCACCCGATGAGCCACCGTCGTCCTCGTCGTCATCGGAGCCGCAGGCTGCCACCAGTGACATCGGCAGGGCCAGAGCGATCACCATCCACGTTCGCATTCGATTTCGTCGCAACATCAGTCCTCTCCTCGTTCCGAATCTTCGTCATCAGTGGTTCCGGGTCCGCTCTGGCTGGTGTTGGGTCCCCCGGGTGTCGAGTCCTCGGGCTCAGAAGTCGACGACGGCGCCGAAGTGCTGGTCGAAGTCGACGACGTCGGCGAACTGCTCGACGTCGAGGCATGGATCTGCGACTGCTCACGCAGACGCTCACGTAGTCGTTCGAGTTCCTGGAGTTGCACACCGGCCTCGTCGAGATCGTTCGGCGGAACGTTCTCGATCATCGCCTGCACCCGCTCTTGCGTGTGCTCACGCATGCGCTCCAGCTCACCCGGTTCGACGCCGAACCCACCGTTCGTCTGCATCTCCTGATATCGATTCTCGAAGGTCTCCTCGAACCGCTGCGCATGCTCGTACTGCAGTTGGAGCCGTACTTCGGACCAGCAGCCCTGACCACCGTCCTCTCGGCAATCTCGAATGCGCTCACGCAGTTGCTCGAACACCTCGCGCCACTCCGGAGCGATGGCCAGCCAGATCCGCAGTTGCTCACGAATGCGCTCACGCAATCGTTCACGAATAATCTCTCCCGGGAACGATGCCTCCGGTGTCGTGGCCGATTCCTGCGATTCGCTGGACTCCCAACCGAAGCCCAACTCGTTCAGCGTCTCCCAGAGAAGTGCACCGGCCCGGATCGCTTCGACCACTTGTGCTTCGAGCCGATCGTGCACCGTCTCGTCGCTCAGATCGACGCCCTGGTCGGACAGCACCGCTTGCATGACATCGCTCGCCATGTCGTCGTCGCTGAGTGCCGACGAGGTGCCGGCCAGAGCGAAGACCAGTCCGAACATCAAGGCAATGAGCATCGCTACTCGCCCCAACCGCCGCCTCTTCACCGTTCGTTGTCCATCATTCATTTCTCTCCTCCTGTTCGACGATCTGTTTCCACTGGTCGATCCGAGTCGCTCAACGTCGTCCGATGACCACCACGTCCACGTCCTCGATGACGCTCGGCGACGCCCCGCCCAAGAGCGGTTTCCTGGCCACTGATCCGAGTTCGACCGTGAGGGTTGACGTACGCGTCGTCCAACGAGAGTCACGCTGATCGCTCACGTCGACCGCCACCACGGTCACACCCGTGACCGACAGGTCGACCTCGTAGACCCCGGACGGCAGACGTCCACCGCCGACGTCGATCAACCATTCGAACCTTCGACCATCCGATGGCCCGATGTCGGCGACTGCTCCACCGGAAGCGAGCAGAGCCGGCATCGGCCAGGTTCGACGCAATTCCACCGATACCCGCACGTTGGCCGGCACCGACCCGCCATGACGGGGCACCAAAGTGAAAGCGATACGAGCCGGACGACGGTGCACGAGCAGAGCCCGGGTGGACACGCCGTCGTCCCAATCGACGACCACGTCCTGAGCCGAAGCACCACCGATCGGTCCGGCCAACACCGCCAGACAGCAGAGCACCGAACAACACACGATCGTCCGTGCCATTCGGCTGGATCGTTCGTCTCGGTCGAGTCCGTTCGCATCGATCACGACGTCAGAGTGGCGGAGGATCCGAGCGTCGACCCGCCGAATGTGTCATCACGTGGGATGCGGACTTTCGTCACCCACCACTTCGGTGCACGACTTCTCATTCACTCGAGATGTCCGTCACCATTCGCTTCGTGGCGACGCAACTCGTGGTGATCGGATACCCGGACCGTCTCGTGGCCGATCACCGAGCCCTGATCGAATCGGCGACGGAGGCCGGTTTCACGGTCGACTTCGTGTCACCTTCGTCGTTGTCGATCGCCGTCGGAGCCGACGGGACCAGAGTTCTCGTGAACGGGCGGCCTCGGGTTCCCGACGTGGTGCTACCCCGCGGCGTCAATCGCCCCTGGCCCTTCGTCGCTCAGATTCTCGATGCCTGGGAGAACGACGGCGTTCGCGTCGTTCCTTCTCGCGCGGCGGCCGATCTGTGCGCCGACAAACTCGTGACCTCGATGGTTCTCGCTCGGCACGGCGTGCCGGTTCTTCCGACCATCGGTGTGGCCCCGGGTCCCGACAACGTGATCGATGGTCTCGAGGGTCGAGTCGTCGCCAAACCGGCACGTGCGTCGAAAGGGCGAGGCGTCGAGATGTTCGCAACACCCACCGAGGCCCAAACATCACTTCGCGAGAGTCGGTCACTTCGAGCCGGGATGGTCGATCACCACGTCGTGCAGCCAGCGGCCACCGGGGCCGGGATCGACTACCGCGTGGTGATCGCCGATCGTGGGAATCACCCGAACGTCGTCGCCGTCACTCGACGCATCGCACCGAGCGGCGACTTCGTCACCAATCGACCGGGTTCGATCGTCGAGGACGTCCACGATCCGGAATCGGTCGTTCCCGAGATCTGTGCCGTGGCCATCGATGCAGTACGTGCGCTCGGTCTCGCTTTCGGTGGTGTCGACGTCATCGAACACGACGGTCGTCCGGTGATACTCGAAGTGAACGCCTGGCCCGGATTGGCCGCCGAGAAGCGCGGCCGGCAAATCGCCGATGCCTTGGTGGGCGTGGCTCGATCGGTCCTCTCCAGTCGTTCTTGATGGGGGTGGCCGACGAGGGTGGCCGACGGTGGTCGGCCCAACGGCTAGGTTGCCCCCATGCGCACAACTCTGGCTCGTACCGCTGTTCTCCTCTCGTTGGTCACCGTCGGTGGCCTCGTCTCGGCGTGCGGTGGCGACGACGGAAGTTCGAACGGTGGCGGTGGCGCAGCGTCTGTCGAGGAGTTCTGCACGCAGATCGAGAACCTCGAATCGGCTGTCGAACCCGACGACATGGCCGCCGCGGTCGGAGCCCTTCAGGATCTGATCGACTCCGCGCCGTCGAAGGACGTACGTGAAGCTCTCGAGACGCTGATTCCGGTCCTCGAAGGAATGAGCAGCATCGACGAGAACGACCCCGAAGCGATGAACGATCTCATGGAGCTCATGATGGATCCGAAGGTGATGGAAGCGAGTGCCACCCTCGAATCGTTCGGCGCCGAGGAGTGCGGCTTCGAACCGACGAGCTGACCGTCGGCAAGTCAGGCGCGTCGTCGAAGAATTGCCAACGACGTCACGGCCGACACGGCCGACGCCACCAGGATCGCCAGTTTCGCCACGCCGAGATCGTCGGCATCATCGATCGCCAATTCGGCGATGAACAACGCCACGGTGAATCCGATACCAGCCGCGGAGCCGACACCCACGACGTGACGGGCCGATGTTCCCTCCGGGACCTCGGCCAACTTCGTGCGACGAGCCAATGCCACGGCCATGCAGATACCGAGCGGCTTTCCGATCACGAGACCCACCACGATCGCCCACGTGAGGCTGGAAGTGAGTGCGTTCTCGAACTGTTCGGCACTGAGTTCGATGCCGGAGTTGGCCAGCGCGAAGACGGGCACCACCACGAAACTCGACAACGGGTGAAGTTTGTGCTCGAGGTACTCGATCACCGACACCGAGCCCTCGCCCAGTGACGCGGCAACCTCGGGTTGGTTCAACGCCTCGGGCACCTCTTCCACATCGACGTAACGACCCTGCCGGATGGGCACCATCGGCGTCATGAGACCCACCACCACACCAGCCAGCGTGGCGTGGATTCCCGCTTCGTGCAGCGAGAACCAGAGCACGACGCCCGGTATCACGTAGGGGGCGACGCTCATGACGTTCATCAGTTGCAACACTCGAATGCCGGCGATCGCTCCGACTGCGCCGAGCAGCCACCACAGCTGCAGATCGTCGGAAAAGGCGATGGCAATGATGAGAATGCCGATGATGTCGTCGACGATGGCGAGGCCGAGTAGGAACGTGCGCAGCCCGGACGGCACCGAACGCGCCACGACCGACAACGCGCCGAGAGCAAGAGCGATGTCGGTCGCCACCGGGATCGCCCATCCCTCGGCGTACGAACGGCCGGCGATGACCAGGAACAGAAGCGCTGGCATGATCACACCACCCAACGCCCCGATCACCGGAAGCGCGGCGGCCCGTCGATTCGACAGATGGCCACTCACGAACTCTCGTTTGATCTCGAGACCCACCACGAAGAAGAAGAGCACCATCAGTCCGTCGTTGACCCAGTGATGCAGATCCATGTCGAGCGAATGGCCAGCGACGGTGATCGCGAGTCGACTGTCCCACAGAGATTCGTACGACCCGGACCACGGCGAGTTGGCCCAGACGAGCGCGACGATCGCTGCGATGACGATCAGCACGGCGCCGGCCGTTTCGGCTTTCAGGAAGGATCGCAGCGGCGAAATGAAACGAGTGCGGGGGGCGGTGGGCATCTCTTCTCCGGGGGTCGATGACGAACGTGCCGACCAGGCTTCCCGGCGCTCCGATGAAGATCCTACTTCCGTTGGGGTCGGACGAGCCTGATCGAATCTTGATGAAATCGGACCGATGCAACTCCGAGTCGGGGCGCACCGTCTCGTAACGTGTCGTTCATGCGCACACGACGACTACTCCCTCTGCTTCTCGCTGGTTCCCTCGCTCTTGCCGCCTGTGGCGGCTCGAGCGACTCCGGAGATTCCAGTGATTCGTCCGACACGACCGAGGCCATGACGACGGATGCCCCCATGGCGACCGACGCTCCGCCGTCATCGGATGCCGAAAGCAGCGACACCACCATGGCCATCCCTCCTCGACAGGAGCGCACTCCTCTTTCTCCCTCGGCCCTGTCGGCCGGGCCGATCTCGGTGACGGCGTCGATCTGCACGATCGACGGCATCGAGACCGGTGATGGTTCGGCTGACATCGACGATTTCGATCTCATCGCGACCCATGTCTTCATACCGGTCGAGACCGGCGTGGCCGCTCTCACCTACACGCCCGGTGCCTCGTGCTCGATGACTCTCGACTCGACGGTCGGTGACGCCGGCATCTTGATCACCGAGGAAACTCCCGATGGTGTCTCGGCCTCGTCCACCGGCCGGGTGGCCACGTCGACGGTCTTCGGAAGCAAGATCTTCGACGTCTCCAACGGACAGTCCTACGAATGCAGCGAGCCCTCGGGCAACGTCGACATCAAGGACGACGGTTCGGAGATCCTCGTGTCGTGGCCGGGCAGCGCGATCGAGCGTTACTCGCTGTCCGACACCACGTGCACGTTCGTGAGCGAAGTCCCCGTCCCGGCCGACTTCGTCGACTGGAAGTACGTGGCGTATGACGGAAGCGACCTGTTCCTCGGAGCCGATGATGCCGCCGGAACCACATTTGCCTCGCGCGTCTCGAACGACGTCGTGCAATGGAAGGTCGGCAACTCCGAGATCAGCGGTCAGGGCTGGATGGGTTGGGTGCACGGAATCGCTCCGTGCGGCGCCGGCTACTGCGTGATCGACACCAACACCGACAAGCTGATGATCCTCGACACCGCCGGCGCCATCCGAGCCGAGTTCGAGATCAGTGAGCTCATCGGTTCGCGGCTCTTCTACCAGCAGATGCGTCCGGCGGCCGATGGCTCGGTCTACATCCTCGCCACCGACAGCCTCGACGACGGAGTCGGTGGGCGCTATCAGGTGATCGAGGTCTTCCGGGTCGAAGTCACCGGCTGATCACCAGCGGTACTCCACTCCGGTCAGTTCCTCGCTCGTTTCCCACAGTCGACGGGCCGCGTCGCCATCGCGCGCCCGTCGACTCGGAGTCTCGATGCGAGTCGAACCGAAGGCCAACCATCGCGGGCCGAAGAATTCTCCACCCGTGATCGAGGTCGTGCACGCATGATGCACGGCCGCCGCCCCCCGATCGGCCGAGCGAGCCACCACCGGAAAGAACGTGCGAATGATCGTGTTGGCAACCGAGGTCCCCGTCTTGCCGATCTCCGTGCTCGCGGTTCCCGGGTGACATCCGACCGATCGCACCGGATGATCGGCCGCTTTGGCACGACGATCGAACTCGCGGGCGAACATGACGTTCGCCAGCTTCGACTGGAAGTACGCACCCCATCGGTCGTATCGACGATTCTCGTACATCAGGTCGTCGAGTCGAAGTCGACCGGCTCGATGACCGAGACTCGACACCGTGACGACTCGCGGCGCCGACGAGCGTCGAAGGGCCGGGAGCAACAGACCCGAGAGGGCGAAGTGTCCGAGATGGTTGGTGGCGAACTGCGTCTCCCAGCCCGATGGCGTGGTCGATCGATCGAGGGCCATGACTCCGGCGTTGTTGACGAGGACGTCGAGGCGACGACCGGACCACTCGTCGGCGAAAGCACGAATGGATTCGGGATCCGACAGATCGAGCCGGCTGACGACGAGCGCGTCGTCGAACGGGACGGCTCCGCCGTCCGCACGAAGCCGATCGGCAGCGGCGTTCGCCCGGTCGAGACTTCGACACGCCATGACCACCTGATCTCCGCCGCGAAGAAGACGCTGCGCCGTCGCCAGCCCGATCCCACTATTGGCCCCTGTCACCACGACCACTCGTGGCGCCGATCCGGTCGCGTTCACTCCGTCCACCACGTCAAGTGTCTCACGACCGTGCCGACACCGGTCCAACCCGGATCGGTAAGGTGACCCACCGATGCCTGGCCACTCGATGCACGACGATCGACATCGTCCCGCTCTCTACGCAGCGGTGGGTGTCGTGGCGGCCGCGTGTGTGGTCGCCGCCGTGCTCTCCAGTGGATCGTCCTCGACCGGTCCGTCCACGACCGAGGTGTCGTCCGACCCGGTCGACACGACCGAGGCCGTCGAACTCTCATCCGAGTCGTCGGTCCTCGACGGCTCCACGTCCTCCGACTCGAGCCTGGTCGCCGAGGGTCTGGCCGTCGCCGATGGCGAAGATCTGGTCGGAGCCGATCCGGCATCGGTCGAGGAATGCACGCTGGCCGAACGCAGTCTCGGTGGTGGATCGTCCGGAGCCGACGTGATCTGTCTGCAAGAAGCGCTACGCGAGGCGGGCTACCTCGATCGCAACCCGACTGGTGTCTACGACAATCAAACAGCAGCCGCCGTCGAGAAACTGCAGACCGAGCGCAATCTGTTCGTCGACGGAAAAGTGGGCCGCGAGACCGCTCTCTCCCTCGGCATCTGGCCCGATGAGGACTCGCTCGTCGTGCGCACGCCGGCTCCGGCACCGGGCGCGGTCGATCTCCTCGGCTATCCACTCTCCACCGTGTCGACGTCCGGACCCGATGCGCCACCGCTACCGGAGAACTCCGGTTCCGGCCGTCGAGTCGTCTACTCCCGCGCCGGCCAACGTGTCTGGGCCGTCGACGAGAACGATGTCGTGATCCGCTCGTGGCTCGTGTCGGGAAGCAAATACAACAACGAGCTGCCCGGGACTCACGAGGTCTACAGCCGTTCCGACATGTCGACCGCCTGGAACGGCAAAGCGTTTCTTCCCCAGATGATCCGCTGGCTGAAGACCGACATCGGGCACATCGGTTTCCACGCGATCCCGTTGCACCGTGAAGACAACTCGCCCTATCAGACCGAAGCCGAACTCGGTCAACGGCTGAGTGGAGGTTGCCAGCGTCAGGCCAACGCCGACGCCGCTTTCATGTGGGATTTCGCCCAAGTGGGCACCAAAGTCGTCGTCGTCTGATTCTCAGCGACCGAAGAGATTCGTGAGTTCGGCTTCGGCCGCCGCCACTTCTCTGCGCTCTTCGTGCCCGATCGCACTGAGGTAACTCACCGAGACGTAGTCGTTCTCGACGAGCCCACCGTCGGTGTCGGACGGCAGTTCGACTGCGTCGCCCCATTGCATCCGCACGTAGTACGAACCGTCGTGCCCGAGTTTTGGTTCGAGGGTCGCCGTACTCATGCGTCGCGGCGGTTCGTGACCGATCCGCCCGGCACGCCAACCCTTGATGTCGGAGACATCCTTGTTGGGAACGTTGATGTTGACCACCACCGGGTGTTCGGGGATCGCCGTGATGAAACCACGCATGAACGTCGCCGTGACTTCGGCCGCCGCCTCCCACTTCTGTCCGATCAACATCTCGTCCCAACCTTGGCCTTCCACACCGAAACCGGTGACGGCCTGACTGACCGCGATCCCGGAGATGCGACCGTTTCGGGCGGTGAGTGCCGCCCCGACGGTTCCCGAGTGATACACCGAACGACCGACGTTGGCCCCGGGATTGATTCCCGACACGACGAGGTCGAACGGTTCTCCGAAGGCTCCGAGTCGAGCGAACATGACGCACAGCGCCGGCGGACCGGTCACGGCCCATGCTTCGTCGATGCCGTCGACCGAGGCGCGCGACACCTCGGGTTGGATGAGATGAAGGGCTCCGAGTGCGGCCCCGGCACCCGAGAACTCACGATCGGGCGCGGCGATCACGACCTGGCCGAAAGGCTTCATGGCCCGGGCCAGAACGTGCAGTCCGACCGAGTCGATGCCGTCGTCGTTGGTCAGAAGGATCCGCATGCCCCCATCGTGCCTCATGGGATCTGTCCTCCCGGCATCTAGCGCGTCAACGCCCGGTGAACACCGCGGGACGACGTTCGAGGAACGCCGCCACACCCTCCCGGTGATCGTCACTCTTGAACGATGCGGCCATGGCCGACGTGTGGCGGCCCATGTGCTCGGCGACCGTGGCGGTCAGTCCCTCGTAGGTGAGTTGCTTGATCAACCGATGCGAATGCGGTGAACCGGCCGCCACGCGCTCGGCCAACTGAAGGGAGGCCTCGGCCAATTGCTCCGACTCGACGACGTCGAGCACGTAGCCGAGTCGCAACGCCTCGTCGGCGTCGATCATGTCACCGGTGTAGGTGAGTCGCAGCGCGTTCTGCAGACCAATGATGCGAGGCAGGAGCCAGGTGCCGGCTCCGGTGTCGGGAACGAGACCGCGGTGCACGAAGTTCCAAGCGAATCGCGCGCGATGCGTGGCGATCCGTAGATCGCACTGTGACGTGAACTCGGCGCCCATCCCCACGGCCGGACCGTCGATGGCACAGATGGTCGGTTTGGCGCACTGCACGAGTGGCCACCACTTGTCGGTCTCCTCGGCCGAACCCCGCAGTCCGCGCTGTTCACCAGGAATCGTCGACAGATCGGCGAGGTCGGTACCGGCGCAGAACGCACCCGGCACCCCGGTCACGACGAGTACGGCGGTCGCATCGTCCGCCGATGCTTCACCGACTGCGGCGATGAAGTCGCCGAGCATCGCGAACGTCATGGCGTTCTTCTTCTCGGGACGGTCGATCGTGATCGTGCCGATACGGCCCGTTCTCTCGTACTTGATGAACGACGACATGAACTCCCCCTACGTGTGCCGGCCCGACGTCGGAGCCGACTACGGCGTCGAGCCGATCGTAGAGGTGGGTTCGCCCGGAGCCGCCACCGAGGAGGTGGGGACCAAGGTCGTGGAGGTCGTGGTGGTGGGCATCTCGGGCTTCTCGTTCTCGGTCTCCGGATCGGCGCCGTACACCCAGACCGGAGTGTTCTTCGGAATCAGACCCGAGGCCCAGATCATGTCCATGGCCGGAACGCTGACACGCACGCATCCGTGGGAGGCCGGGTAATTGGGAATGCTGCGGGACCCATGGACGGCTATGCCGCCGTTGAAGTACTTCGGCCGATAGATCTCGCCGAGGTCACCGGCCCACCAACCCTCCGAGCGTTCGCGATTCACCTTGAAGCGTCCCGAGTCGGTGATCGACTGTCCGATCTCCCATTTGGTCGGGTCCTTCTGATTCTGCTCGAGGTACCACTGACCGTTGCCGGTCGAAGTGTTGAGCACCCACTCCACTCGTCCGTTCACGAGGATCATGAGAACTTGACGATCCTTGTCGACCTCGACCATCGAGCCGGATCGAACGTCCCCGTCGCGCTCGGACCGCGACACCGGACGCTCGGCGACCGTGGTGAGCGCGAGAGCGGTCGCCTCGTCGACACTCCCCGACGCCTTCAGACCGTTGTACTTCTGGAACGCCATGACGGCCTGTTTCGTGGTCAGCCCGTAGTCACCGTCGACGGCCATCAACCAATACCCGGCTTGAAGCAGACGCTCTTGCACGCGAGCCGTTTCGACTCCGTCGCGGGATCCGACGGCGACGAGCGGCGTCGCCATCGGGGCCACCGCCGAGGGCGAACTCGTCGTGGTCGGGGCCGACGTCGTGGTGGTCGATGATGTCGAGGTCGACGTCGTGGGAGCCGAGGTCGTCGAGGTCGTGGGTGCCGTCGTGGACGAGGACGCAGGTGGCGAGGGGGATTCGACGCTCGACGGAGACTCGGCCTCGGCCGCCGAACAGGCGACCAGCACCACGGCCGACAGGGCCGACAGCGCGAACCGAGACAGCGAACCGAATCTCACAAGATGGTCAAGGTACCGACCCGGCCGCCTCGAGTGTTGGCGGGCATCCCTGACACCGCTGTGACCGAATTCGTACTCTGACGGCGCGGTCCGGCCATCCCGGTATCCGCTGTCGTCACCAGGAGGGGACATGAGCAAGCCGATCTACACCATCGAATACACCACACCTCGGAGTCGCCTGACCGCGCTCTTCCGAGCCGTTCTGTACGTCCCGCACTACATCATCGAGTACGCCTGGCGAGCCCTCGCTCAGGTACTCGGTTTCGTGCAGTGGTTCATCATTTTGTTCACGGGCAAGCGCAACCAGAGCATCTGGAACCTGCAGCGTTCGTACCTCGGGTACGCGGCCCGCGCCTACTCGTACTACAGCCTGATGTTCGACAAGTGGCCGAACATCGGCCCCGAACCGAACGGCGAACCGACCCACTTCTCGTTCGAGTACGAGGCCAATGCCAATCGACTGACCAACTTCTTCCGTTTCTTGTGGTTGATCCCGACCCTGATCGTGGCCATGTTCGTCATGATCGGCGCGCTCGTGTGCGTGGCTCTTTCGTGGTTCGCCATCATCATCACCGGCAAGCACCCCCGTGGTCTGTTCGACTTCCTCGCCAAAACTCACGCCTTCATGACTCACCTCATGGCATGCACCATGCTCATGAGCGACGTTCGGCCGAAGTTCGGCGCCTGATCGAGTGCCGAGACGGGGCGGCGATCCGGGGAACGATCCCCGCCGCGTGATGATCGCCGCCTCGTCTCGTGGCACGATGGGTGTGTGAGCACCCGCCCCGTCTCGGAGATCTTCGAACCGTCGCTGTGGACCGAAGTCCCAGGTTTCTCCTTCACCGACATCACGTATCACCGCGCCCGAGCCCACGGAACGGTGCGAATCGCCTTCCATCGACCCGAGGTTCGCAACGCGTTCCGACCGCACACCGTCGATGAGCTCTACACCGCTCTCGAGCACGCCCGACAGTCGACCGACGTCGGATGCGTGATCCTCACCGGCAACGGTCCGTCGCCCAAGGACGGTGGCTGGGCCTTTTGCAGCGGCGGAGACCAACGAATCCGCGGTCGCGACGGCTACAAGTACGCCGAGGGTGACACTGCCGAGACCATCGATGCCGGCAAGAGCGGACGCCTCCACATCCTCGAGGTGCAGCGTCTGATCCGCTTCATGCCCAAGGTGGTCATCTGCGTCGTACCCGGTTGGGCCGCCGGTGGCGGACACAGCCTGCACGTCGTCTCCGATCTCACTCTCGCCAGTCGTGAACACGCGCGCTTCAAGCAGACCGACGCCGACGTGGCCAGTTTCGACGGCGGATTCGGATCGGCCTATCTCGCCCGTCAAGTCGGTCAGAAGTTCGCACGCGAAATCTTCTTCTTGGGTCGCGAGTATTCGGCCGACGATGCCCACCGCATGGGCATGGTCAACGCCGTCGTCCCGCACGCCGAACTCGAAACGACCGCGCTGCAGTGGGCGGCCGAGATCAACGGCAAGAGTCCAACCGCCCAACGGATGCTGAAGTTCTCGTTCAATCTCATCGACGACGGTCTGGTCGGACAGCAGGTGTTCGCCGGCGAAGCGACTCGCCTGGCCTACATGACCGACGAGGCCCAAGAGGGTCGCACGTCGTTCCTGGAAAAGCGTGACCCCGACTGGTCGCCGTTCCCCTGGTACTACTGAGAACCAGCCCGCGTGACTCGGCCGCTGATCGTCGTCGAATCTCCGGACGACCCTCGTATCCAGACCTTTCGCCTTCGTGAGCGCGAATTGCGCCCGCGTCGAGTGCCCGAACGGGTACGTCGCGGCATGCGGCCCGAGGATCTCGAGCGAATCGATCCGGGTCTCTTCGTCGCCGAAGGCGATCTGGTCGTCGAACGTGCTCTCGCCGCCGGACATCGACCACGAGCGGTGCTCACCGACGCTGATCGACCCTCACCGATCGCTCTGTCGATGCCGACCGACATCGACATCTTCGCCGCCTCGGCCGAAGCACGCCGCATGCTCACCGGACTGGGTGTGGCACTCGACGTGATCGCTCTGTTCGAGCGTTCTCCCCTTCCCGATCTCCGAGAAGTGATCGAGCCGGCTCGCCGGGTCGTGATCGCCGAAAGAATCGACAACCCCACCAACATCGGCGCGATGGTTCGCAGCGCAGTGGCGCTGGGCGCCGAAGCGTTCGTTCTCGACCAGGAGAGTTCCGATCCCCTGGCTCGACGGGCACTTCGAGTGTCGATGGGAACCTCGTTCATGCTCCCCCACACGCGGGTTCCTTCGATCACCGATCTCGTCGTCGATCTGAACACTCGAGGTTTCACCACCTGTGCTCTCACCCCCGATCCGTCGGCGTCGGCGATCGACGACGTTGCCCGCCGACTCGATCCGGGCACACGAGTGGCGATCGTGCTCGGTTCCGAGCGTGACGGACTGACCGAGGAGACGATGAGAGCCGTGAGTCACCGAGTTCGGATTCCGATGGCCGAGCCGGTCGACTCGCTCAACGTCGCCGCGGCGGCGGCCGTGGCGTGTCATGCGCTGTTCGGACCGTCGCGTGGCGATCGGTCAGGTCAGTAGCGGGAGCAGAGCGTCTCCGTCGAGGTTCAACCCGAGCCATTCGTCGTCGTCTCGTTCCTGGTGGACGGCCGGGACGACGACGAATGGCTCGGGTTGAACCTCGACGGAGACGCTCTGCTCCCGCTACTGACCTGACCGATCGCCACGCGACGGTCCGAACAGCGCATGACACGCCACGGCCGCCGCCGCGG
>JBEDFW010000011.1:0-4125 GCA_041174985.1 Actinomycetota bacterium
GTGGTGCGCTCGCACCGAGCGATGGAAGTGGTTCGCCGTCTTCGTGTCGATCGCCCTTTCGACGCGCGAGGACGCGGCACTGGCGATCATCGTGCTCGGGTTCGTGCTCGCCGCCCCCCATCTGCGAGAGGTGATCGTCGCCGTCCGTCGTCGCACTGTCGACACCATCTCCGAGGTCGCCGCACGGTACGTGAGGGTCGGTCTCTACACCATCACGGCCGGGGTGGTGTGGTACCTCATCGCCACGCGCCTCGTGATTCCTCATTTCAATCGAGGCGAGGAACCTTTCTACGTTCGGGCCTACTACGGAAATTACGGCGACACCACGACGCAAGTGGTCGGCGAGATCCTCCGGCATCCGAATCGAGTGATCTCCGATGCCACCCAACCCGATCGCCTGCGCTTCTACCGCGATCTCGCTCTGCCCTTCGGCGGACTGCCACTGCTCGCGCCGTTGCAACTCCTGGTTGCCGCCCCGCAGATGTTGGCGAGTGTCATCGGGCTGAGCCCGTACGCCCGACAGATTCGTTGGCAATACACCTCCGTGATGATCGCCCCGATCGTGGTCGCCGCGATCGACGGGGCACGAGTGGTCTGGCGCGCGCGTCGTCTTCGCGCGTGGTTGGTGTCGTTGCTTCTCGTGTCGTCGGTCGTGAGCAACATCGCCTGGTCGAATTCACCGATCTCCGACAATCACGGAGTCTGGGCCGTCGATTCGCCGCGCGTCGACGTACTCTCGCGAGCGGTCGACCTCGTTCCCGACGATGCCGTCGTGACCGCCACTTACACCCTGGTCCCGCATCTCAGTCACCGCGAACAGATCTACGACTGGCCGAATCCGTGGGTCGAGTCGTACTGGGGGGTCGACGACGGATACCGACTACCCGAGCCATCCGCGATCGAGTGGATCGCGATCGATCGCACCCAAGTGAGCGACGAACATCTTCCGATTCTCGAAGAGATCGTGGGTCCCGGCGGGGACTTCGAAGTGGTTCTCGACGAGCAGGACGTGCTCGTCGCCCGTCGGGTGACGAGCTGAGCCACATCGGCCTCACTCGTCGTCGGGGGGAAGCACCAGATCCCAGCGATCGAGGCAATCGCGGCACCGATACGCGACCACGTCACCCTCGAGCCAACTGCCGTCTTCGCGCGGATGGGTCAGAAGAAAGCACCGCCCTCCGCAGTCGACGCACACGATCTCGTCGTCGGGAGCTCGAGCAGGCGTCACTCTCGAAGTCTGCCACTCGTAGGCTGACGCCATGCGTGTGGTCGCCGGATCGTTGCGTGGTCGCCCGATCGTCGCCCCCGAGGGTTCGGCGACGCGTCCCACGACCGATCGGGTCAGAGAGGCAACCTTCAACTCGCTCGACAGTTACGGGGCGATCGACGACGCGGTGGTGGCCGATCTCTTCGCTGGCAGTGGAGCCCTCGGTATCGAAGCGCTGTCTCGCGGTGCGACCTCGTGCACCTTCGTCGAGCGAGACCGCGACGCGCTGAAGTCGATTCGCGCCAACATCGAGAAACTCGGCGTGAGCGACCGGGCCACCGTGATCCCCGGTGACGTCATCGCCTCGATCCCGTCACTGCGCCGGGTCGATCTGGTCCTGGCCGATCCCCCCTACGGATTCGATGCCTGGGAGCGGCTCCTCGGTGTGATCGAGGGAATCCTGGCCCCGGATGCTCTGGTGGTTCTCGAGAGCGATCGGGCCCTCGAACTTCCGGAGGGCTGGGAGGAGATTCGGGCCAAGCGCTACAGCCGCACCTGGGTCACCTTCGTTCGGCGCACCGACTCCGCCTGAACCGGTACCTTTACTCCTGCATGTCGACGTCGCCTGCACGCACCGCCCTGTACCCGGGGAGTTTCGATCCGTTCCACGTCGGGCATCTCGACGTCGTCGAACAGGCGGTCGAACTCTTCGGATCGGTCGTGGTGGCCGCGATGCACAATCCCGGCAAGCCTTCGGGAGTCATCGATCTCGAGACTCGCGTTCGACTGGCTCAGACGAGTGTCGCTCATCTGCCGTCGGTTCGGGTGGTGGCGTTTCCCGGCCTGGCGGTCGATGCCGCCCGCGACCTCGGGGCCGACTTCATCGTGAAGGGTCTTCGATCGGCGTCCGATTTCGACGTCGAACAACAGATGGCGCACACCAATCACTCCGTCTCGGGCGTTCGCACCGTGTACGTCCCGGCCCGACCCGACGTGTCGTACGTGAGCAGCCGCTTCATTCGTGAAATCGGCTCGCACGGTGGTCCGATCGGCCACATGCTGCCTGCCGTCGTCGCCGACGAGGTGGCGACTATTCTTCGTCGGCGATCGGATCGCTGACCGTGGCGTCGGCCCCGGTCTCGAGTGAGAGGGTCCTGGTATGACCGTGGATTTCGAGGATTTCGACGACGACACCGGTTCCTACGACCGTGGGTCCGACGAGCGCATGGGGGACTCGGGCATTCTTCTGCGCCGAGCGATCGACATCATCGCCACCGCCCCCAACATGCCTCTGTCGGCCACACCGCGTATCGATCGCGACGAGATCATCGAATTGCTCGAAGGTGCGCTCGGCCGTCTGCCCGATGAACTCCGTCAGGCTCGGTGGATGATGAAAGAGCGCGAGGAGTTCCTGCAGCGCACTCATCGCGAAGCCGACGAGATCATCGATGCGGCCAAGGTCCAGGCCGAACGCTTCGTCCAGCGCGCCGAAGTGGTGCGAGCAGCCGAGCAACGAGCCCGGCAGATCATGGAAGCGGCCGAAGAGGACGCTCGCCGTCTGAAGAACGAGACCGAGGACTTCCTCGATCAGAGGTTGGCCAGTTTCGAGATCCTGCTCGACAAGCTGAGTCGCACGGTGGCCACCGGTCGGCGTCGACTCGCCATCGGCTCGCAGCGCGCCGACGAGGAGAATCTGCCCGAGATGTACTCCGACGACTCCGGCAACGTCGTCGCGACGTCGTTCGGTGACGATCCCTCGAACGCGTTCTTCGATCAGGACAGCACGGCGAACCGCTGAGGTCCGACGTGGGCCATCCGCTCGTCGTCAACGCGCTCGAACTGCTGCGTCGCCCCGGCTCGCACAAGGACGTCGTCATCGAGGTCGATCCCGCCGACGTCAACCTGGCCGATGATCAGCGACTCGTTCCCGATTCGACGATCGGTGTGCGTCTCGAATGCGCGAGCACGAACGATGGAATCGTCGTGGCCGGCTCGCTCACGGTTCGTTTCCACGGGGCGTGTCGACGGTGTCTGCGCGACGTCGACGGCGAGCGTTCGGTCGAGGTCCACGAGTTGTATCAACAGAGTCGAACCGTTCCCGATGCTTTCCCGATCGAGAACGACCAGATCGATCTGCGACCCATGGTTCGAGAGACCGTGCTGCTCGACGTCCCCGACGCTCCGTTGTGCCGCCCCGACTGCCCGGGTATGTGCCCGATCTGCGGGGCGGATCGGGCCACCGAGACCTGTGCGTGCGCCGTCGAGACCGTCGACCCTCGCTGGTCGGTCCTGTCGGAGCTCCGAGACACGCTGCCGGAGTGAGCCGGGAGCGGGTGGGGGATCACCGGGCCACCGCTATCCTCGGAGAGCCGTTACGAGGAGACGATCGCTGTGGCAGTACCCAAGAAAAAGAAGTCGAAATCGAAGACCCGTAGCCACCGAGCCGGGGCTTGGAAGTTGGGTTCGCCGTCGCGCAGCCTCTGCCCGCGCTGCGGGTCGGCCAAGTTGCCGCACACGGTCTGCCCCAGCTGCGGCTGGTACAAGAACCGCGTCGCTGTCGAAGTCTGAGTCGACGCCGCTTTCGGCTCCCACGTTCATGCTTCCCATCGCCGTCGATGCCATGGGGGGCGATCGCGCTCCTGATGAGATCCTGGCCGGCGCTCACGAAGCGGCACGGTTGGGTTTTCCGGTCGTTCTCGTCGGGCCACCCGATCTCGCCGGTTGCGGTGACCTGCCGTTGATCCCCGCGTCCGAAGTGATCGCAATGGACGACGATCCGGGTAAGTCGGTGCGCACGAAGAAGGACTCCACACTCGTTCGAGCCGCCGAGGCAGTGCGAGACGGCAAGGCCTCGGCCATGATCTCGGCCGGCAACACCGGGGCGACCATGGCGTCGGCTCTGTTGCGGATGGGTCGTA
>JBEDFW010000012.1:0-14242 GCA_041174985.1 Actinomycetota bacterium
ACACGACGGTTCCTGTGGCTCGAAGCGCGCATGTATGGAGAACCCCGCCACTGAGGGCTACCGCGTCAGTGATTCCGGTGACGGCCACGGGGACGTTCGAACTGGTATTCGTTCCGTTGCCGAGCGAACCATAGGCGTTGTAACCCCAGCACCAAACACGTCCCTGGTCGCTGAGCGCACACGTGTGATCCGATCCGGCTGTGATGGATGGCGTGGCGATGGGGCCCACCGATGCCAACGCATCGGGTGCGTCGATCGGGGTCATTGTGGTCGCGGTTACCGCCACGAGGAGGGCGATACCAGCGACGATGCGTTGAGCGAGCCGGTTCCCGATACCTGAACGAAAGTCCATGTAGTGGACGCTAGTGGTGTTGGGATATGAAATGGCTCCCTGCCGGGGCAGGGAGCCATTTCGACTGGTCGGGGTGAGAGGATTTGAACCTCCGGCCTCCACGTCCCGAACGTGGCGCGCTAGCCAAACTGCGCTACACCCCGATGGTGCGAGGGGAAAGGCTACCCGGCGACGGCCGGTTCACCTTCGGTCGTCTCGGCGACGACCTCGGGCAGACCTTCGGCGAAACAGCCACCACCAGCAATGGCCCGGCTCGCCCGACGAAGACGCAACGAATCGAGGGGCTTCACGAGCCAGCCGTCGGTCCCGCTTCGACGGGCCAGGTGCACGTCGACCTCGCGGTCGAGGAGCATCAGGATCGGGACGTGGGGCAGCGTTCCGGCACTTTCGTCGAGGCGCAGGTCCATGGTGACGGCGATGCCACCCATGGTTCCGATCTGCATGTCGAGAACGACGAGATCGGGAGTCTTCTCCTTCACGAGACCGGCCACTTTTCGACCTTCGCGGCAGACGGTGAACGAAGTGTCCGGACCGCCGAGAGCGGCGACCACTTCGTCGATGAGCCAATCAGCATCAGTAGCCAGGATCACGTGCACGCCGACACGCTACCTCTGGCCATTCCACCATGACGAACAGGACCGGTCACTCGGTGAGGATGGAGTGTCCGATCTCGGAGATCGCGGCCAGATCGTGCACGTCGACCGGGCGCTGGGGCACCCGTGCCACCGGTACACCCTGAAGTCTCTCGAGCAACGGAGCGATGCTCTCCTCCTCGGCCTCGCCGATCGCCCGAAGGTGAGCGAGGTTGCGATGCAACGTGGCCAGACGTTCATCGCCGTCCTTCTCGGCCCGTTTGGCGTTGGTCCTCGCCGACTTCGACGATCCTCGGCCGAACATCGGTTGGAGTCGATTCACCACCAGGCCGCTGGTATCGACTCCCGATGATGCGAGTTGTTCGGTGAAATAAATCGCCTCTCCGACGGTGTCGGATCGAGGTGAGGCGATCACCACATAGCGCGTGTTCTCCGATCGAAGCAGAGCATCGACCTCGTAGGCACGACGACGAAACCCGTCCTCGATTCCTTCGAACGCTCGGAAGAATTCGATCGCATCGGCCAGGACATCGGCGCCGATCACCCGACCGATCGTCCGCAGAATCGGCTGGGCGGCGAAGTTCAAGACCTTCAACCCACCACGGGCCGGAGTGATCAGCCAGCGATACACCCGGTGATCGAGGAAGCCGGTCAGTTTCTTCGGTGCATCGAGGAAGTCGAGTGCCTCGCGACTCGGTGGAGTGTCGACCACGACGAGATCGAAACGGTCATCGCCGTGCAGTTCGTACAACTTCTCGGCCGCCATGTATTCCTGACTTCCCGAGAGTCGGCTGGCGATGTTCACGTAGAACGGATTGCCGAGGATCTCGTCGACCTGACGTTGACTGGTGCTCTGCTTGCGAATCAGATCGTCGAAGGTCTGCTTGGCGTCGAGCATCATGGCCCACAGCTCACCGCGGTGGTCGGCCGGTAAATCGAGTCGCACCGGGTCGTTGCCGAGTCGCCCGGTCATACCGAGGGCATCGGCCAACCGTTTGGCGGGATCGATCGTGATCACGACCACTCGCCGACCGAGTCGCGCCGACTCGGTGGCGATCGCGGCGGCGGTGGTGGTCTTGCCCACACCACCGGATCCGCAGCACACCAGGACGCGCGCACTGCTGATCATGGCGGCCATGTCGTTCGACCGACGCTTGGTCACGACAGGTCCTCGTGCTCAGCGGCGATCTCGGCCAGATACACGATGTCGTCGTGCGTCAGTCCGGATCGGGCGATGTGGGGAAGAAGGATCGGGTTCGACCCGAGCGCATCAGTGAGTCGGCTCACTTCTCGTCGGTGAACGGCGCATCGGGTGGCACGAAAGCGTGCCGCATCGCCGAGATCGTCGTCGGCGAGACCACCCGCTCCGACGAGCTCCTCGACGTCGCTCGCATGGTCGACTCCGTTCACGACGACGGGTCCGAGAGCCATTCCGATCTCTTCGTCGATGGTGGTGATCGTCTCGAGTAATTCGTTCACGGGAGTCGACTCGGGAAGAGTCACGAGAACGAGTCGCGAGCGGTGAGGATCGCGCAACAGATCACGAATTTCGATCGCCTGCGATCGCAACGGACCGCCACGAATGGTCGTGGCGATACCAGCCGGTGAACGAAGGAGCGACATCGCGTGTCCAGCGGCCGGACCGTCGACGATCACCAGATCGTGTGGTCCTTCGGGACCGGCCAGACCGGCGAGATGCTTCACTTTTCCGAGCACCAGCAGGTCGTCGATTCCCGGAGCGGCACTCGCGACCACGTCGACCACACCCGTCGAGACGAGACGTTTGGCCAGTCGGGCCAGACCTTGGGTGGCGAGATAATCCTGGAGCGCCTCGGATGCCGACAGCGTTCGCAGATGGATGGATCCGCTTCCCGACGGTCCTCGATGTTCGCTCACGAGGTCGCCTTCGTAGGACGACCCATCGCCTGGTGCGCCTCCGAGCAGCACATCGAGTCCGGGGCGGTCGTCAAGTGTCACAACGAGCACTCGAAGACCGCGGCTGGCTGCAGCGTTCGCCAGGACTGCCGTTACCGTTGTCTTGCCGACACCCCCCTTGCCGGCCACCACGACGAGACGCGCCGCGGTGAACAACCGGTCAGAAGAAGATGTCATCGGAGGCACTCGTGCGCAGACTAGCGATCCTTCTCGTTGCGGTCGGTGGTGTGCTCGGCATCCTCGGTGTGTCGTCGGTATCAGCGCAGTCGCCGACTGACGAAAGTTCTCCCGACGACACGTCGACCACTGCTTCCGACTCGACGGCCGCCGATCTTGGTCTGCCACCGGTCGATGTTCTTCAGGTCTCCGGGCTCATCGACTCGATCATCGCCGACGAAATCGAACAAGCCATCGTTCGCGCGTCCGAGGGAGACGCTCAGGCTCTGATCCTTCAGATCAATTCCAAGGCATCGGTCATCGGACGTGACCGCATGCGCGATCTCTACGAACTCATCGAAAATGCCGATGTGCCGGTCGCGATCTGGGTCGGACCTTCGGGTGCGCGAGCCACCGGTCTCGTCGCTCAATTGTTGTCGGCGGCTGATGCATCCGGAATGGCACCGGGTGCTCGCATCGGACGCACCGGAGTTCCGCTCACCGAGTCGGTCTCGTTCGGTGATGCCACCGAGACTCTGCAGGCCGAGACCCTCGGATTCCAGGACGCTCGCCAGCAAGGCGCGCTGAAGCTCGAGATCAGCGACGAAGGTGCACCGACCATTCGCAACATGGTCTTCGCCCTCGATGGTCTGGTGTTCGACGGTGTCGAACTCGACACGGCGGTCGAGAGGCTGAACGACGACGGATCGGTGTCGAACGACATCACGGTCGTGCGCTTCCAGAAACTCGGACTCATCAGCCAGATGTTCCACACCGCCGCCAGCCCGCCGGTCGCCTATCTGTTCCTCATCATCGGTCTGGCCCTCCTCGTGTTCGAGTTCTTCACGGCTGGCATCGGTGTCGCCGGAGTGGTGGGTGCCGTGTGTTCATTGCTCGGTTTCTACGGTCTCGGTGAACTGCCCGAACGGGGCTGGGCACTCGCCTTCATCATCGCGTCGATGGTCGCCTTCTCGATCGACGTGCAAGTCGGTATTCCACGGTTCTGGACCGGCATCGGTCTCGCACTCTTCGCGGTCGGTTCGTGGTTCTTGTTTCCGACGATCGATCAGCAGAACCTCCGACCATCGTGGCTCACCCTTCTCGTCGGGATCGGAGGCATCGCCCTCACGTTCGTCTCGGGAATGCCGAGCATGACGCGCACGCGGTTCGCCACGCCGACGATCGGTCGTGAGCGTCTCATCGGTGAGATGGGTCGGGCCGTCACCGACATCGCTCCCGACGGTGCGCTGCAGATCGGCGGTGCGCGTTGGAAGGCTCGAACCAATCGTGCGACGCCGGTGAAGGCGGGAGAGAACGCCCGGGTCGTGGCCATCGACGGAGTGACCCTCGAAGTCGAGCCCGAAGCCGGTGGTGCGCGTGACTATCGCGAACGGCGCGGCAAGTCGGAAGTCGAAACTCCCATTGCATCCTCGGAGCAGTGAGTCTTTTCGCCGAGACCACTCCACGTGAGTTGCTGCCCTACGACGGCAGCGCTGTCTTCCACGAATGGGTCCTGGGTGATCGTTCGCATTCCGACGTGCTGACCCGTCTCGTCGATCGGCTCGAGTGGGAACAACGCCACCTCGTGATGTTCGGCAAGGAAGTGGCCGAACCTCGACTCAGTGCGTGGTACGGCGACGAGAGCTACACGTACTCCGGGGTCACCCTTCGCCCTCGTGCGATGACTCCCGAACTCGAGGAACTGAAGTCCGTGTGCGAAACCGGATCGGGAGCGCGCTTCAATTCGGTCCTCGTCAACTTGTACCGCAACGGCGACGACAGCATGGGATGGCACGCCGACGACGAGCCGGAACTCGGACCGTCGCCGGTGATCGCGTCCCTGAGCCTGGGTGTGACTCGTCGCTTTCGATTTCGGCATCGACGGACTCGTGAGATCGTCGAGCACGATCTCACCGGCGGATCACTCCTCGTGATGAGCGGCGCGTGTCAGAGCGCCTGGATGCATTCGGTACCCAAACAGAAGAGAATCACCGAAGCCAGAGTGAATCTCACGTTCCGGTTCATTCACTCCTGAGTCACGAGTGAAGTCGTGGTCCGGCGATTCGCACGTCGTCACGTCGACGAGTGATGCCACGCGAGTCGAGTTCGGTCGCCAAAGGAACGGCGTGTTTGCGAGTCACTCCGAGAGCGTCGCGGAATTGCGACATCGAGAAGCCCTCGGGGCGATCGGTCAGGAGACGACGCGCGACTTGCCGAGCCAGTTCGATCGCGTCGACATGGAACCAGATTCCGTCGCGCTCGAACAATGATCCGGCCCTGACCAATCGGCGCAGATCACCGGGTTCGATTCCCTCGGGTGAATCGGGTGCACAACCCTGGGCTCGAAGTGCCTCGATGATCGGGTGTGACAGGAGCGGGTCGGTGGTGCCGGGACGGCGAACCCGATCACCTTCGGTGACGAGTTCGGGAACGATCGAGAGAACGGCCCGTCGGCGGTCGTCCAACGATCCGAGATCGAGTCCGGTGGCTCCGGCTCCGTCGACGGCGGCGAGCAACTCGCGTCGCTCACGGTCGAGCAACGCGGGGTCGACGACCCAGCGACCCACGTCGGGTGTTCGCTCGACACCGGTGAGACGTCGGAGAACGTCGGCATCGACCCAGCCACGTTCGGCGACGACACGATCGAGCGAGCGATCGGGTCGGGCGCGCGAGACCGCCGTGATCGGATCGACGTCGAGGACCTCACCACCCCCGACGGTTTCTTGTCGACCGCTCTCGCGCAGCACGAAGCGATCACCGGGTAACAGTGGCAACGAGGTGTCGAGACGGAGGCGAACGACGCCGGTGTCGCCGGCAGCGATGGCCTCGGGGCCGATCACTCGTAGCCGGGCCGGAACGTCGGCCGAACCGATGTGCACCGTGTAGGCCCCGCGTCGTGAGACGGGATGGTCGAGCGAGTCCAGCACTCGTAGCGAGGCGTCGAAGCGATCGGTGTGATGCCAGTCGCCCCGTCGGGTGAGCACGTCACCACGCACGAGATCGGTGTGTTCGACTCCGGTGATGTTGAAAGCGACGCGATGACCCGGCTCGATGGAGTCGACCGTTCGTCCGTGAGTCTGGATGGAACGCACGCGACACTCGTGCCGGTCGGATCCGACGATCAAGGTGTCGCCGACGTTCACCACACCGTCGGCTGACGTCCCGGTCACCACCGTGCCGCTTCCCTTGGCGGCGAACACGCGATCGACGAAGAGTCGCGGACGTTGGCGATCGACGGCCGGTGGTGCCGTGGTCACGAGTTCGTCGATGACCGCGACGAGTTCGGCGATTCCCTGGCCGGTGTGGCTGGACACGGCGACGACCGGAGCGTCGCGGAGGAACGAGTCGCGCACTCGATCGTCGAGTTCCATACGCACCAGTTCGAGATGATCGTCGTCGACGAGGTCGATCTTGGTGACGACGACGATTCCACTCGCGACGCCGAGCAGGTCGAGCACACGCAAGTGTTCTTCGGACTGCGGCATCCATCCTTCGCGTGCATCGACGACGAACAAACATCCTTGAATCGCTCCGACCCCTGCGAGCATGTTGCCGATGAATCTCACGTGGCCGGGAACATCGACGAACGACACGTCGTGGCCAGCGGGAGTGACGAGGTGGGCGAATCCGAGATCGATCGTGAGTCCACGCTCTCGTTCCTCGGCCCATCGATCGGGGTCGACACCTGTGAGCGTCTTGACCAGTGTCGACTTGCCGTGATCGACGTGACCAGCGGTGGCGAGAACGGTCATGCGCGGGTGGTCAGGTCGGCGAGAGCAGTGGCCACGATCTCGTCGTCGGACGGTGAGACCGTGCGAAGGTCGAGAATCGTTCGATCGTCACGAACCCGAGCCACGATGGGCAACTCGCGATCGCGAAGGACCGCGCTCACGTCTCCGTCGATGGCGACGCCGCACGACGGAATGTGAGCCCCCGGCGTGCTACCGGCGCCGGGAAGCGAATCACAATCGACGACGGTGCCCACACCGGCGCGAGCCACGATCGCCTCGGCTCGGCGTCGAATGACGTCGACCGGAGTGGTGGCCATACGCCAGAAGGGCACGCGCTCGGTGGCGGTTCGGTCGAGATAGGCGATCATCACGTCGTGCAGTGCCGCGAGCACGAGTCCGCCGGGTCGCAGCGCGCGAGCCAGTGGATGGCTCGCGCAACGTGCGACGAGATCGGCGCGACCGGCGATGATGCCGACCTGCGGTCCGCCGAGAAGTTTGTCGCCGCTGAACGTCACGAGTGCGGCACCGGCGGCGAGAGTCTGGCGAGCGGCCGGCTCACCGCGCAGCCACGGTGGCGGACCGCTGTCGAGCCACGGGCAAGCTTCGTCGAGCAGACCCGAGCCGATGTCGGCCACCACGTCGACTCCGAGAGTCGCCAACTCGGCCACGCTCGTCTCTTCGACGAAGCCCTCGACCCGGTAGTTCGAGGGATGGACCTTGAGGACGAGCGCGACGTCGTTCCCTTTGCGGTCGACGGCCTTGCGGTAGTCGGCGAGACGGGTTCGATTGGTGGTCCCGACGTCGACGAGCCGCGCGCCTGACTGTTCCATGACTTCAGGAACGCGAAAGCTGCCACCGATCTCGACGCTTTCACCACGACTCACGGCGACGTCGCGGTCGCGAGCCAGTGCGGCGAGAACCAGGAGAACGGCCGCCGCATTGTTGTTGACCACCATGGCGGCCTCGGCGTCGACCGCACGGGCGAGCAGAGCGCCGATCCCGGTTTGACGACTGCCGCGCTGCCCGGTGTCGAGGTCGAATTCGAGATTCTGCGCCCGAGCCGATTGATGGAACTCGACCGGCGAGCGACCGAGGTTGGTGTGGGCGATCACACCGGTGGCGTTGACGACCGGTCGCAGGAGCGATGCCCGGAGTTCGCGGGCCATCTGGTCGGCCCGACGGTGGTCACCACTGGCGATGGCGCGACGTGCGACGTCGACGAGCAAGGGATGGGGAAGTCCGGTCGACGCGAGTGAACGGGCCAGAGCATCGACCGACGGCGGTCGATCCGGTGCGGCGGCAGGCGACATCCCGACGAACGCTAGTCCCGCGACCGGTGATTCCGATCCCGTCGATCAGGGTCACTGATTAGGGTGACGGTGTGATCCTCTTCCTCCTCTTCATCGTGTTTCCGGTGGCGGAGTTGTACGTGATCATTCGGGTCGGTTCCTCGATCGGATTCCTCAACACGTTGGGTCTCATCGTCCTCGTCGCGGTGGTCGGAAGTTGGCTGGTGAAGCGCGAGGGCGTGCGAGCGTGGGCCAAGTTCAACGAGGCGGTGGCTCAGGGGCGTGTACCCACACGCGAGATCATCGATGGTGTGCTCATCCTGGTGGCCGGAGCATTGCTTCTGGCACCGGGCTTCCTGACCGACGTGATCGGAATCCTGGTGTTGTTCCCGCCCACTCGCGCCATGTTTCGTTCGATGCTCACCAAACGAGCGCAGCGAGGTTCGATCGTCGTTCGGGGGTTCGGAGCGGCCGGGCACCGAAAGTTCTCGTCGAACGACGTGATCGACACCGACGGCACCGAGCCGCGTGGCGAGATCTGACGAGGGCGACGTGACCGACTCGACCTTCGATCCCGCCGGAGTCGCCATCCGTGCCGCGGCGACGGTGATGCTTCTGCGCGACTCCACCGGACCACTCGAGGTCTTCATGATGCGGCGCACCACCAAAGCCGCATTCGCCGGGGGGATGTACGTCTTCCCGGGTGGTGCGGTCGATCCCGAGGATTCGGTGCACGGCGACTCGTCGTACGAAATGGCGTCGATCAGGGAATGTTTCGAAGAAGCCGGAGTTCTCCTCGCTTGTGATCAACGAGGACGCACGGTGCGCTTCGACACCGACGACGTGCAGGCCCGCTTCACCTCCTATCGCCACGTCGTGCACGCCGGCGAACGAAGCATGACGAGTGTTCTCGAGGCCGAGGCACTGACGGCCCGACTCGATCACCTGGTGTGGGTCGCGCACTGGATCACGCCCTTCGGAGAGGTGAGGCGTTTCGACACTCGCTTCTTCGTCGCCGCGATGCCCGAAGACCAGGATTCCTTGCACGACGACATCGAGACCGTCGACAGTCTCTGGGTCGAACCGGGTCATGCTCTCGAACGCGCGATGTCGGGTGAATTGCTGATGCTTCCGCCCACGATCGCCAATCTGCGATTCCTGGCCGAGCACCGAACCGTCGACGACGTGATGGCCGCCGCTCGCCTCGTCGGAACGCCACCTCGCATCCTTCCCAAGGTCGTGTGGGGCGAGGACGGACGAATCACCGCTTTGCTCATGCCGGGTGATGACGGTTACGACGCGATTCCCGAACGTTGAAGGCGCGACGCCCTTTAGTACGTGATCACGCGTCGACGAGTGCGGCCCAGGCGTTGTACCCGCCCAGGATGTCGCTCACGTCGTCGAAACCGTTGGCACGAAGAGTGCTGGCCGCGATCGACGAGCGGTAGCCACCCGCGCAGAACACCACCGTGGGTCGGTGCGGGTCGAGCTCGTCGAGGCGGCGAGTGAGTCCGGCCAATTCGATGTGTCGTGCGTCGGGGATGCTTCCCAACTTGAACTCGCCGGGGTTACGAACGTCGACGAGTTGCAGACCCCTGATCTCGTCACGACGAGCCGAGAACTCATGGGCCGTCAGACGAGATGCGGTGGCGACCTCGCCGGGGTTCTCGAGGAACGACCGCACCGGATCGTCGAGATAGCCGACGACCGTGTCGAAACCGATGCGGGCGAGTCGAGTGGTCGCTTCTCGCTCACGTCCCGGTTCGGCCACGATCACGATCGGTGTTCCGGCTGTCACCACCTCACCGGCGTATTCGGCGAAGCGACCACCGAGTCCGACGTTGATCGAGCCACGCAGGTGACCGAGTGCGAAATCACCGTCGTCGCGTGAATCGAGAATCGCTGCGCCTTTCGCTCGAGCGGCGAGCACGTCGCTCATCGACAACGCGGTGAGTGGCGCGTCTTCGTCGAAGGTGTCGCGCGCCTTGCGATTGGTGACGGCCGCGTGAAGGAAGTACATCGGCGCCGTCGACTGTCCCTCGGTGACGGCTGCCACGAATCGATCCTCGGTCATGGGAGCCAGGGCGTAATTGGTCGACCGTTGTTCACCGATCGTGCTCACGGTGTTGGTGGAGAGATTCTTGCCGCACGAACTTCCGGCACCGTGCGCGGGATACACGAGTGTCGAATCGGGAAGCGTGAGAAGCTTCTCGTGCAACGAGTGGTAGAGCATGCGACCGAGATCCTCGGCTGTCTGGCCGACGGCGGCGAGGAGGTCGGGTCGGCCGACGTCACCGATGAACAAGGTGTCACCCGTGAAGACGGCGTACGGAGTCGCTGACACGTCGGGACGAACGACGACGGAGATCGATTCGGGAGTGTGGCCCGGGGTCTCGAGAATCTCGAGGCGCGCGTGACGGTCGGAGTCGCCGAGCACGATCACCGATCCGTGGGATCGAGCATCGATGGGAAAGTCGGTGCGACCGGATGCAGCCGCTCCGAACACGATCGCGGCACCAGTGGCCTCGGCGAGTTCGAGGTGACCCGACAAGAAGTCGGCGTGAAAGTGCGTCTCGATCACGTGACGAATCGTGAAGCCGTGCTCCTTCGCTTCGTCGAGGTAGGCGGAGATGTCGCGCTGCGGATCGACCACGGCAGCGATTCGACTCTCGGTATCGGCGACGAGATACGACGCGTGCGAGAGGCACTGAAGATAGTGCTGAGTGAGATGCAGGGCCATGGTGTCGTCGATTCGTCGGTCGTCAGGCGAGTTTCAGGAACAACTTCTCGACTTCGTCGAGATCGAAACCGTTCTTGGCCGCTTCGACCGGATCGGCGAGGCAATGGCTGAGACCAGTGGCGAGAAGTTTGAAGCCCACTTGGTCGAGGGCCTTGCTGGCCGCCGACACCTGAGCGACGATGTCTCGGCACTCGCGTTTCTCAGCGAGCATCTGCTGAATGCCGCGAACCTGGCCTTCGACTCGGCGCAAACGGCGGGTCAGATCATCGATGGATTCGTCGGGAAGTTGCATGGGGCCTCCTGTCGGTGGCCTCATCATACCCTAGGGGGTATCTACTGTCCACCCCGCAGCGACACTGGTGTCACCGATTCGATCACGACTCCGTCGTCGCTCACCGAGACGTCGGTGTAGCCGAGGGCTACGTCCCCCGGATCCTGACGGGCCGAACAGCCGTCCATCTGCACCGGCGGGATCGTCTCGGTCACGATCTGATGAGCCACGGCGCGAAAGGCTTCGGCAGCCGGTCCCTGTCCGTCGAGTGCAACCGGTTGCCCCGAATCGGATCCGGCGGCGACCGAGGGTTCGAGAGGAATCTGACCGAGCAACGGCACACCTATCTCGTCGGCGAGAGCTTGTCCGCCACCGCGACCGAAGAGCGGATAACGCTCACCGTGATCGCACACGAACTCACTCATGTTCTCGATCACGCCGGCGATGCGCAGGAACGAACGTCGCGCCATGTCGGCGGCTCGGATGGCCACCTTCTGAGCACTCACGGCCGGCGTGGTCACGATGATCATGTCGGTGCGCGGCAACAAGCGGGCCAGGCCCATCTGCACGTCGCCGGTTCCGGGGGGCATGTCGATCACCAAGTAGTCGAGATGGCCCCATGCGACGTCGCGCAAGAATTGCTCGAGCGCTTTGGTGAGCATGAGTCCGCGCCACATGAGAGCAGTCCCCTCGTCGTCGACGAGAAATCCGGTCGAGACGACTTTCAACAACCCGCGACCGACGACGCGGGTGTTGGGTCGGATGCGTGGACGACCGGTGTCGGGATCGGCCTCGGCCTCCAGGCGACGGTCGATACCGAGCATGCGCGGGACGGAGAATCCCCAGATGTCGGCGTCGAGAACGCCGACGGTGAAACCTTGCGAGGCGATGGCGGCGGCCAGATTCACCGTGACCGAACTCTTGCCCACACCGCCCTTGCCCGACGAGACGGCCAGCACTCGGGTGGAGGTGGCGATGTCGGTTTCGGGTGCACGTTCGCGGGCGTTCCAGCGGGCCTTGGCCATGGTGGTCGAGCGCTCCTCGCTCGTCATCTCGCCCCACTCGATCTTGACGCCACGAACTCCGGGATGTGTGGACACCCGGGTCTCGACGTCCTTTTTGATCTGGGCGCGCAGTGGGCAGCCGCCGATCGTGAGCTTGACGTCGACGACCACGAATCCGTCCGCCGACACGGAGCGGCACGATGCCATCCCGAGTTCGACCACGTCGGATCCGAGTTCGGGGTCGATCACGGCACGCAGGAGTTCGGTGACCTCGTCGGGGGAGGGAGGCACGACGGCCGATGCCATGGGTCAAGGGTATCGGTCACCTCCGACTGTCGGGAGGCCCGTGCAACCAGTAAATTGTGGGGGTCGGACACGTCCGACCGAACGGGCTCCAACTCGTTTCGATGTCCCCGAGGAGACTCCACATGATCACTCTCACTGATTCAGCAGCCGTGAAGGTCAAGGAACTGCTCGACGCGGAAGGTGCCAGCGATCTCGCGTTGCGCGTGGCCGTCCGCCCCGGCGGATGCAGCGGTTTCTCGTACGAGATGTTCTTCGACGGCGACATCGCCGGTGACGACATCCAGGCCACCTACGGCGAGGCCGTGCGCGTGGTCGTCGATCCGGCGTCGGCTCAACTCCTCGAAGGTGCGACCCTCGATTACAAGGACGGCCTCAATCAGGCCGGGTTCAACATCACGAACCCCAACGCAACCCGCACCTGCGGTTGCGGTCAGTCGTTCAGCTGAGCAGTTCGCTCACTTCCGAAGAGTCCCAGATCGCGTCGAGTCGTTCGACCACGCGTCCGTTCGCGTCGGTGACGAACACCGTCGGCTCGAAGGTGAGTTTCGCGGCCACCACAGCGGGTGCCGGTTCGGTGGCGGCCGTGTCGGCGTACACGTCGGCGTGCACGAAGACCGCCGAATCACCGAGGTCGGTCGCCAGTTCGATCATCTGATCGAGCACCGGTCCGCACACTCCGGTCTGGCAATGCGCCGGAGTTCCCACGAGATACACGACCGGCCGTCCCGATGCGAGGGCCTCGGTGAGGGTGACGGAATGAAACGGGCAGGGATCGGGAAGTCGGGTGCACACCACTTCCACACCGCGTGGGTCGTCGAGCGTCGGGGTGTCGAAGCCGTCGAGTCGGTCGCCGGCCCGCTTCACCACGAGGTCGGCGGGATCCTGGATCTGGAACGACGCCCCGTCGGCCGGGCCGCCTTCGACGACGAGCGAGTAGAAGCCTGGTTCGGTGAGTGCGGTTCGAAACACCCAGAACGGAATCGTTCCCTCACCCAACGATCGACGATCGGCAACGAGGCCGTCGACCACCACCGAGTCATCGGCGAGTGACACGACCGAGGCCCTCAAGCGGTCGGGTCCGAACGCGGTGAGACCCGAGGCATCGCCGATCGACACCGGCAAGCGCTGTGAGCCCGGACCGAGTTCGGTGGGGATCCATCGCGCCGCGACGATCGCGTCCGGCGCGAGACCCGCCGACGCTCCGTCACTCCCACCGACACCGTCGTCGGAACTCCCGCACGAGGTCAGGAGTGGAATCGTCGTCATTCCGACGATCGCCGTCGCGCCGAATTCGAGAAACCGGCGACGAGACACGTGTCGAATCTCCGGCGCCATGTCGTGAACTTATCCCGAGCCGTCTTGTGCCGACCGGTCGCCAGCGTGTGACATGGAGGAATGCCCGATGACGTTTCGACGATCGACTTCGTACTCGACGGTCGACCGGTCTCGGTCTCGGGGAACGGGACACTTCTCGCCGCGCTGCGCGACGAACTCGGAGTTCGATCGGCCAAGGATGGTTGTGCCCCGCAGGGTCAGTGCGGTTGTTGCACCGTCTGGGTCGACGGTGAAGCACGGGTGAGTTGCGTGACCCCCGTCGCGCGCGTTCGGGGGCGTGCAGTCACCACTCTCGAAGGTCTCGATTCGTCGACACGTGACGCGTGGGCACGAGCGTTGTGTGACGCGGGCGGCAGTCAGTGCGGGTTCTGCACACCCGGAATCGTCATGCGATTGGCGGCGTCACGACACGTCAGCGACGACCGATCCGAGATCGCGTCGAGTCTCACTGCTCATGTGTGCCGTTGCACCGGTTGGCAGACCATCGTCGATGCTGCGGTATCGGTGGCGAGTGGTGTTCGCAACAGGAG
>JBEDFW010000013.1:0-9609 GCA_041174985.1 Actinomycetota bacterium
GTCCGGGCTCGAGGTACGGCGACATCAACTCCTCGATGATCTCGGGCCGGTTGAGTTCGTCGGCGGTCTCACCGGGAAGCAGCATGAATTCGAACCGACGCCGCGGAGCCGGCATCGGAACGATCGTGTGTGGTCGCGCCGGATCACACACCTGCCAGGCTCGCTTCGGCGTATCGGAATCGTCGCCGTTCACGATGACGTCGACCACGAGCCACGGTTCGTTGAATTCGAGATCGACTTGACCGACGCCCATGCGGCGACGAACGAAGGAACGCGCTCCGCAACAACCCACGACCCACGACGCCGTCACGCTCACATCGGGACCTTCCGACGGCCGTGCGGTGAGACGAACGACTTCGTCCTCCTCGTCGATGGCGACGACTTCGTGACCCAGCAGGAACGAGGCGCCGTAGTGCTCGGCGCGCGCTCGGATGAGACGATCGAGCGATGGTTGGTGAAAGAGATTCGACGCTGCAGCCGTGTGATTCGGATCGACCGCCGATGACATCCGAAGGAGCAGTCGACCTTCGCCGTTGATGAAATCCATGCCCTCGTTGGCGATCGACCAACCGGGCTCCTCCGACCAAGCGCCGATTTCGCGCAGATTTCGCACGGTTTCGGCGTCCATGTGAGCGGCGCGCGGCAACGGATAGACGTCGAGATCGCGTTCGACGACCACGACGGACAGTCCCCGTTTGGCGAGCAAGCCGGCCAGGGTCGAACCCACCGGACCGGCACCGACGATGGCGACGTCGTGCATCACACGAGACGAGCCCATCCGGCCTTCAGGTCGTCGAGGTCGGGGGGAATCACGAACTCGAGTGGCATACGAGGTCCCCACGAATTTCCGATGTGTTCGGGACCGACCGGCGTGCGACCCGATGTCTCCCAGGCGATGTCGTCGGTGATGATGTCCATGTCGGAATAGAACTCGATGAAGGATCCCGAGGGTTCGAGCAAGTACCAGAAGAAGTTCGAACCCACGAAATGGCGACCGAAACCCCAACCGTCCTTGGCCAGATCGGCGTTGATGAGCGAGGTCGCGTTGTGACCCACGTGGTCGACGTCGTCGCATTCCCAGGAATAGTGCTGAAGGTGCGGAACTTCCGATCCGACCACGGCCACGTTGTGATGATCGGTGCTGCAACGCAGAAACGCGACGATTCCCGGGAAGGAATCGCTCACACGGAAACCGAGACCCTCGACGAGGAATCTGACGGTCCCCTCCCAGTCGGGTGTACCGATGACGATGTGTCCGAGGCGGCGGGGTGACCGCGCATGCGGAATCACACCGCTCGCCCTCACGTTCACTCGCTCGTTGCGCCCGGGACCGTTGTAGGACGTGGGCGAGAGTGCGACGCGTGGCCGCAAGGCATCGACTCGAACCGAGAACTCGACGCGGGTTCCCGGATCGACGGCGTACAGGACCCCGTCACGCATCGTCGACGATGCTCCGAGACCGGTGAGTCGTGACGCGATCACCGAGAGATCGGATTCCTCGGCCGCTGACAAGCCGACTCCGAGCAACCGGCGGAAATCACCTTGTTCGACCACGACTTGTTCGCCGCCCTCGGGAGACGAATAACGCGAGCGAGACGAATCGGTCGTCAGTCCGACCGCGTCGTAGAAGGAGCACTGGCGATCGGCGTCGGTGACGGCGATACGAATGGAGTCGAGTCGGTGGATGGCCATGTCGATCGACCGTTCACTGACCGGCGACGCAAACGTTGCGCATCGAGCCGATCACGTCGGCTCCGCTGTCGATCACGTCACCGGCCCGAAGGAAGCGTCCGCGGGCCGCGCCGACTCCGTCCGGTGTACCCGTGAACACCAGGTCGCCCGGAACGAGAGTGCAGATGCTCGACAAGTACTCGACGAGCACCGGGATCGAGAAGATCAGGCTCGACGTGCGGGCCGCCTGCATGCGTTCGCCCGACACGTCGCACCACAGCGCGATGTCGTCGGGGTTCGGGAAGGAATCGACCGACACGATGGCCGGACCGATCGGACCGAAACCGTCGAAACTCTTCCCGAGCGAGAACTGCGGTGGCTTCCCGGTGAGCTGCACGTGACGGTCCGAGACGTCCTGACCGAGCGTCAGTCCGGCGACGTGATTCCAGGCATCAGCCGCCTTGATCCGACGACCACCCCGACCGATCACGACGACGATCTCGACTTCCCAGTCGACGCTCTCACCCGTGAGCTCGACATCGGACGTCGGACCGGCGAGACACGACGGAAACTTGGTGAACGTGAGCGGAGCCGGCGGAAGTTCCATCTTCGATTCGGCGGCGTGCGAGATGTAGTTGAGCCCGATGCCGAACACTTTCGACGGCGACGGCACGCAGAGTCCCGGGGTCCCGGAGACCTTCGACGACGTCGCCGCTCGGGTGTAGAGGTCGTGCAGTTCGGTGAAACGCGCGATGGCGACCATCGGATCGCTGAGCGTTTCGTCACCGGCGAGACGGGCGACGTCGACGTATGCGTCGTCTCCACGGTCGTCGACGAATTGAAAGGCTGATCGGCCATCGATACTGGCGAGTCGGAACATGATGCTCTCTTTCGTGATCAGTCCCGCCGAGCTCGAGCCAAGGCGTCGAGCGTGGAAGCGAGATGTTGAGTGTGGACGGAAATGGTGGTGTCGATGTCTCCGGCGATCGCCGCATCGCGCAGACGACGATGGTCACGTGCGTGTCCCTGTCGGGGGTCCGAAGGAGTGGCCACGAACTGGAAGAGCCGGGAGCGATCCATGAGCGAAGCGATCTCTCCGAGAAGGGTCCGATTGGGACATCGCGACATGAGGACCAGATGGAACGCACGATGACGGTCGAGCCGATCGACTCCGGGGACGGCTCCGGCCAGTGCGTCGAACGACGACCGCACGTCGTCGACGAACGACGGATCGCTGGTCGCGGCATCGAGAGACTGTCGGAGCGCGACCGGTTCGAGGACCAGACGAATGGCGTAGATCTCGAGGGCCAGATCGTGATCGACCGATGCGACACGAGCACCGCGTTGCGGCGCCAGTTCGACGAGACCCTCACCGGCCAGACGACGGATCGACTCGCGAACGGGTGTGGCCGACAAGCCCCAAGTCTCGGCCAGATGTTCGACCGGAATGCGATCTCCTGGGAGAAGGCGACCCGACAGGATCTCGTCGCGAAGACGGGCGTCGGCCAACTCGGTCCGCGTCGCCGAACGCGTCGTTCCGGCTGTCGTCCCACCCATTCCCAAAATCTATAGATTTCTTGCCGAGTGACCAAACGGACCCCGGACCCCCGCCGGTCGCCCCGACTACCGTGATCGTCGTATGACCGAGACCGCCACCGTCGACATTCCGCGATTCGATCGTTCCGCCCGCAGCGCCGAAGTCGCCGAGGCCCTCCGCACGCACGGTTGTGCCATCGTCGAACGCCTGGTCGACACCGCTGTCGTCGACCGACTTCTCACGGAGATGGACCCCTACATCGCCGCCACCCCGCCTGGCGGCGACGACTTCTCGGGTCGTCACACCACCCGGACCGGGGCCCTCCTGGCTCGCTCCCGTTCGAGCATCGACCTGGTCGCCCATCCCCTCGTGCTCGGCGCGACCGAGGAGCTGCTGTCGCCCTTCGCCAGCAATTTCCAACTCCATCTGACCCAGATCATCGCCATCGGCCCGGGCTCGGTCGCCCAACCGCTTCACCGCGATCAGTGGTGCTTCGACTTCTTTCCCTTCCCCGCCGAGATGGACGTCGAGGTGTCGACCATCTGGGCCCTCGACGATTTCACCGAGGAGAACGGGGCCACCCGCATCATTCCCGCCTCGATGCTCGATCCGAAAGAGGCATGTGCCGACGTGCACCGCACCTTGCCGGCCGTGATGCCGAAGGGATCGGTCGTTCTCTACAGCGGTCGCACCATCCACGGGGGCGGAGCCAACCGATCGAACCGCGTGCGCCGAGCACTCAACGTCGACTACGTGCTCGGTTGGCTGAGGCAGGAGGAGAACCAGTATCTGTCGTGCCCACCGGACGTCGCCCGCACTCTCCCCGAACACGTGCAGAAGTTGGCCGGTTACACGTTGGGAGCGTACGCACTCGGTTACGTCGACGACGTTCGCGATCCACGTGACTACCTCGCCGGGGTGTCGGGTGTGTCGTCGTTCGGCGGTGACACCATGGGCGACGCCAATTTCGGTGGAACGTCGTTCAGTTCTCCGAACGTGCCTCGCTGATCAATTTCAGATCGCGAAAGCCATGAGGTCGCGACCGACCGTGACCTTGCCGCGGTAACCACCGCGTCGTACGTCGCTCTCGAACCGCTCTTCGTCCTTCTCGTCGCTCGGTTGCGGAATGAGATGGGTGAGAACGAGATGCGGGACTCCCGAACGTTCGGCCATCTCGCCGAGTTCGATCGAATCGGCGTGATAACTGAAGATCGTCTCGAACACGGTTCCGGCGATCGCCTCGCTCATCGCCTGTCGACGGCACACTTCGTGCACGAGCAAGTCGGCACCGCGCGTCAGATCCTCGACCTCGCGACACACGCGTGTGTCACCCGAAATGACCACCGAGCCTTCGGGGGTGTCGACGCGGTAGGCCACGGCATCAGGAACCGGTTCGTGATGAACCGCCACCGCGGTGACGGTCGATCCGGACTCGTGGTCGCGCCACACGACGTGCGGCTCGAACGCCGCGACGAAAGCCGACACGTCGAACGTCGGACGCGGTGCGCCGGTGTGCTCCATACGAACGTGCAGATCTTCGTCGTATGCGTCGAGCACGTGTCGCACGAATTCGGCGGTCGGTCCCTCGGGCACGACGACCGTGAGAGGCCGCGACGGAAAGAGTTGCTGTTGGACCCAATGCGTGATGATCAAGTCGTCGAGATCGATGACGTGATCACTGTGCAGGTGCGTGAGGAACACGGCGGTCACTTTCGGCGCCACGACACCGGCCTCCGACAATCGCAGAACCGTGGATCGTCCGGCGTCGAACTGGAGATTCAACGTGCGATCACCGTGCTGATACCGCACGAGCACACCGGCGCCGGCTCGACCGGGGGCCGGGTGCGGAACTCCGGTTCCCGTGAGGACGACCTCCAACATTGGCGTCAGAGTAATCGCATCGAATCACCCACCGAGAAAGACCCCGGACGGGTGATTCGGGCGTAGGCGCCGAGGTTCTGGTCGAGATCGCGCACGATGTGTCGCAACACCGATCGGTCCTCCGGAACGTCACGACCGACCGGTCGAGTGACCATCACACAACGCGGACACGGCCCGATGAATTCGATCTCGGCCTCGCCGATGGCAGCCCGTCGTCCGGTCCACGAGAACTCCGGATGACCCGGAGCGTCTCCGGTGTCGATCACGAAGTTCGGCCGGAAGCGCCGCACGTCGATCACGGCATCGGGAACCGCATCGGCCACGGCACGCAGGGCCGATGTCGTCATGACCATGAGCGGCCAGCAGTCGTGATACGTACCGGGAGGCGATTCGAATTCCATGACGATCGGTGGAAACTGACCGAGATCGGGCAGGGGTTCGTCGGGATCGCGACCGAAAACCCCCCGCAACTCGGCCATGACATCGTCGGAGTCGGGCCGACCGCGCCGGTAGTGATCGAGGTCGTCGGCCGGTCGCAGGTGCTGCAGAGTCACCCGCCGACCGAGTTCATCGCTGAGGACTGCGTCGAGATCTGGATCATCGGACGTGAACCGACGTCCGTCGGGAAACTCGATCTCCACCGGATCGTCGAGACCTCGGGCGTCGGGGTCGAGTCGGCGAGCCGCCAACTTCATCAGCCCGCCGATCTTCTTGGCGCCCCGGATACCGCCGCTCTCGAGATCACGGACCGCCCAGATGCGATCACCGACCAGGCCGGTTTCGGCGAGTTCGGCCGAAGCCACCGTTCCACCGATCATCGACTTGACCGGATGGACCCAGATCTGCGAGACGTGCATGAGAGCGCTCAGCGCTGCGTTCCGACCTTGAGATCCTTGAACGGCATGTCCTTGTCGACCATCGGTTCACGAGGTAGTCCGAGAACACGATCACCGATGATGTTCTTCTGGATCTCGTCCGTGCCGCCGGCGATTCCGGACTGGAAACTGTTGAGCAGTCGCTTGGCCCACGCCTCACCACGACTCGACGGACCTTCCCACGCGTCGGTCTCGGCGCCAATCAGTCGGCTGATGAGCGGACGACTCATCCATGCGATACGCGAACCGTGCAACTTGCCGAGTGAGCCACCGGGACCCGGGACACGACCCGCTTTCATCTCGGCGCGAGTGCGCATGGCGACGAGCGACTTGGTGGTCTCCTCGCTGTACAGACGCATGAGTTCCTGACGCACCACCGGATCGGAGATCTTGCCGTTCTTCTTGGCCACTTCGATCAGGCCGTCAGCCAGCGTGTGCGTGACACCGCTGGACGAGCCGGTACCGATGGCGACGCGCTCGAACATGAGCATGGCGGTCGCTTGATTCCAACCGTTGTTGAGTTCGCCGAGGAGCCACGACTTCGGGATGCGGACGTCGGTGAGGAAGATCTCGTTGAAGTGCTTGCCGCCGTCGATCTGGTGGATCGGTCGGATCTCGACGCCGGGCGCCTTCATGTCGATGATGAACATCGAGATTCCGGCGTGCTTGGGAGCATCGGGATTGGTTCGGGCGATGATCACGCCGTATTCGCACACGTGCGCGAGCGTGGTCCAGACCTTCTGGCCGTTGAGCACCCACTCGTCACCGTCGAGTTCGGCCTTCGTCTGCAGACTCGCGACGTCGGAACCCGCACCCGGCTCGGAGAACATCTGACACCACATGGTGCGTCCGGCGATGTTGTCGGGCATGAACTGCTTCTTCTGCTCTTCGGTGCCGAACTGGTTGAGCACGGGCAGGCACATGCCGTGGCTGATGACCAACTCGTAGGTCATGTCGGGGAACTTGCCGTACTCCTCGCGGTAGATGCGCTCGTGCGCCCGCGTCAGCCCGGCGCCGCCGTACTCGGACGCGTAGGTGAGGCCGGCCAGGCCGGCGGCCGCCAACTTCTGCTGGAACTCGCGACCAGTGGCGATCGAGTTCACACCCCGCTCACTTCCGGTGGCGTTCTTGCTCAGGAACTCGCGCACCTTGGCGCGGAACGCATCGGCTTCGGCGGGCGACAGGGTTTCGTCGGTTGCAGTGCTCATGGGCGAATTCTGCCACCGGCCGTCCCAGGGCATCCCATCCGAGCGGGTACCGTTCGGACATGGGCGCCGAACGTCACGCCGTGTTCCGCACGGTGGCCGATTCTCCGGTCGACAGCTGGTCGTCACCCGAACGTGGGGCGGTGACCTGGTGGGAGTTCTTCGGTGGCGACACCACCCCCACCGACGAACTGACCGTCGGACTGGCCGAGGTCCCCCCGGGCTCGATCTCGCCGGCACGCGGTCACCACCACGACGCAGCCGAGGTCTACTTCATCGTGTCGGGAATCGGTGAGGTCGTCGTCGACGGCGTGGCCACCGCAGTCGGACCGGGAACCGCCATCTGGATACCGGCCGACGTCGAGCACTTCGCTCGCAACACCGGAGCCGAACCATTGCGTCTCCTGTACGTGTTCGCGCGCGACACGTTCAGCGACGTTCACTACACGTTCCCGGGCGAAGGCACGTCGAGCGGTCAGTAACGCACGGGCATCGAATGGATGCCGGCGATGAAGCTCGAATGCATCCGCTCGGCGGGCCCACCCGGTTCGATGTGCGGGAGTCGAGTCAGCAATTCACGGAACATCACCAATAGTTCGACGCGGGCCACGTGCATACCCAAGCACAGGTGCGGTCCACCGGCACCGAAGGCGACGTGCGGATTCGGGTCGCGCGTCACGTCGAAGTCGTCGGGTCGATCGAAGACGTCCTCGTCGCGATTGGCGGCTCCGTAGAACATCACGACTCGGTCTCCCTTGGGAATTGATCGACCGCGGATCTCGACGTCTTCCATCACCGTGCGCTTGAAGTGAGCGACCGGGCTCGTGTACCGAAGCATCTCTTCGATCGCGGTCGGCAGATGTCGATCGAGATCACCGAGAAGAATCCGCCGCTGATCGGGGTGGTCGAACAACAGTTGCATGCCGGCCGCCAACAGATTTCGAGTCGTGTCGCCACCGGCGTTCACGAGCAGTAGGAAGAACCACTGGAACTCGAGATCGGTGAGACGATCGCCGTCGATCTCGGCGTTCACGAGCAGAGTGCCGAGGTCGTCACCGGGATTCGCGCGTTTGAAGTCGGCGATCGACTGTGCGTAACCGAGCATCTCTCCGATGGCCGCCACCTTGACCTCCGGCGGTGCGATCGTGTCGTCGTTGGTGTGCATGATCTCGGTGAGGTCGTAGAGACGTTCACCGTCGGCGCGTGGCATGCCCATCAACTCGGCGATCAGACCCGAGGGAAGTCGGCCGGCGATCTCACTCACGAAGTCGCACTCGCCACGGTCGATCACGGCATCGACGATCTCGCGCGCCAATTCTTCGATTCGCGGACGGAGCAACGGAGCATTCTTGGGGGTGAACCCGCGACTGACGAGCAACTTGAATCGATCGTGTTGTGGCGGATCCATGTTCAACATCATCTGCCGACCGGCGAACAGATTCGCTTCGTCGGGATCGGGCAACATCGCGGTCTTCTCGTACGAGCTGAAGATCTTCGGTGTTCGGCTCACGAACTTCACGTCGTCGTACTTGGTGAGGGCCCAGAAACCGGGGCCGCTCTCGGCCGGTTCACGGTGTCGGAACACCGGTGCGTTGGCGCGCAACCAGGCGTACTGCTCCCACGGATGCCCGCGCGTGGCGAAGGTCTCCGGCGAGATGAGGTCGATCTGTTCGGCCGTGATCATGATTCCCCCGAGTCGCGTCATTTGTGGCCCGACGGGCCAACACTACGTGCCTCGCGAACGACGGTGAACGGGTTGTCCGGCCACACCTCACCAAGACACAGATCGGCGAGACGACGTGCCAGGACCGGCAAGAACTTGAAGCCGTGACCGCCGAGACCCACGCCGAACGAGACGTTGCCGACCCGATCGACGAGGAAATCCTCGTCCGGATACGAGGCGTAGAGACACGTGGTGCTCGCCACCGGTTCGGGGTCGACGCCCGGGACGTTGTCGCGCATCCAATCGGAGACGGCTCGACGAGCCTCGGGGTCGACGGCACCGCGGTGATCGGGGTCGATGGGTCGACCGGTGTAGTGGCCGCCGGCCTTCACGAGTCCGTCGGGCGTGGGTAATCCGTAGTACTCCGGTACGTCGCGCCGAATGAACGTCGGCCACAACGCATCGATCCTCGGCCGGAAGAAGAAGACCTGCTCGTCGGTCACGGTGAGTGGCTGCATCGCGGCGACGAATTCGTGACCGCCCTCCACTCCTCCGACCAGATCGTCGAGGAGTCGATCGGCCCACGCTCCGGTCGTGACGATCACTCGCCGTGCTCGCAACGTCTCCGAACCGGAGCGAACGACCACGACCTCGCCGTCGTTGACGATCGAGTGCACACGATGATCGAAGACGAGTCGTGCCCCATGGGTCAGCGCCTCGTCAACGAACGTACGAACGGCAGCATCGGCGTTCACTGTGCCGCACAAGGGTTGGAAG
>JBEDFW010000014.1:0-11289 GCA_041174985.1 Actinomycetota bacterium
GACGCCGAAAGACAGACCGAAAGCGAAGACGGCGAACCCCAGGCCGAGTGCCGGCCCGATGATTCCCGACCAGTCGTCAGTTGCCTTCGAAGACGGCTTTGCCCGGCCCATTTTCGAGGAAACTCTTCACGCCACGTTGGCTGTCGTTTGTCTTGAACACTTCGACGAAGAGATCCTTCTCCCCCGCCAGCCCACCTGCGAGGGGCATGTTGAGACCGGTGTCGACGGCCTGCTTCACCAGCGCCGAAGCGACGGTGGCGCCGCGCGCGATTTCCGAAGCAAGTGCGATGGCACGCTCGTGCAATGCCTCGGGTTCGACGACTTCGTCGAGCAGGCCGATACGCAACGCCTCGTCGGCCTTCACCTGACGCCCCGTCACCATCAGTTCCTTTGCACGGCTCGGCCCAACGAGACGCGGCAGGCGCTGGGTACCGCCGCCGCCGGGAATGATGCCGAGGAGGATCTCGGGTTGGCCGAGCACCGCCTTGGTGCTTCCGATGCGGTAGTCACAGGCGAGGGCAAGTTCGCATCCGCCGCCGAGGGCGTAGCCACTGATGGCAGCGATGACGAAAGCCGGAATCGCCGCAACCTTGTCGAACGCACGGTGGATGGTGTCGGCCACGCGCTTGGCCTCGGCCGGACCACCGAACTCGGAGATGTCGGCCCCGGCAGCGAAGATGCGTTCGCCGCCGGTGATGACGACGGCGCCCGGTCGGGTTGCGTGGAGCTCGTGGGCGATCTCCTGCAGGTCGTCGAGCACGCCCTTGCCGAGTGCGTTCACCTTGGGGTTGTTCAGCGTGATGATCGCGACGCGATCGTCGCGCATGTCGAGTTCGACCAGTCCGTTGCTCATGGCGATGACGTTAGTCGTCGGTGTCAGGCGCCGACGGGGCGCAGCATCTCGTCGGCCGCGCTCCACGGATCGGTGACGTGCTGCAGAACCTCGTCTTGCAGTTCGTCCCAGCGTTCGCCCGTGCAGATTTCGCGGGCCTTGGCCTCGAGGCGCCGGGCAACGATTTCACGCAATTCCTCGCGCATGCGAAAGGCACGCCGTTCGACAAGTTGCCCGGAGGACTCGGCGTGCGCGCGGTGCGCAAGAACCGCATCCCACAAATCGGACACGCCCTGGCCGGTCGAGCCCACGGTCGCGACGATCGGCGGACGCCACGCGTCGTGCGACAGGTCGGAAAGGTCGAGCATCTGTTCGATGTCACGGCGAGTTTCTTCGACACCCTTGCGGTCGGCTTTGTTGATGACGAAGACGTCGGCGATTTCCATGAGTCCGGCCTTGTTGGCCTGCACCGAGTCGCCCCACCCCGGGTTCAAGACGACGACCGTGGTGTCGGCCTTGCCGGCGATTTCGACTTCGACCTGTCCCACGCCGACCGTCTCGACGAGGATCCAGTGACGGCCGAGAGCATCGAGCAGTCGCACGGCCTCCGGAGCGGCGAGCGACAGACCACCGAGATGCCCGCGAGTCGCCATCGAACGAATGAAGACACCGGTGTCGGTGGCGTGATCCTGCATGCGCACGCGATCACCGAGAATCGCGCCGCCGGTGAACGGAGACGTGGGGTCGACGGCCAGTACCGCGACCTCGAGACCGAGCGATCTCATGTGCGAGATCGCCGCCGAAGTGAGCGTGCTCTTGCCGGCCCCGGGGGCACCGGTGATACCGACGGTGTAGGCCGAACCGCCGAGCGGGTAGGCCAAACGTCCGATTTCTCGTGCTTCGTCACCGCCGCGCTCGACCAAGGACAAGAGACGGGCCAACGAGGCTCGATCTCCGCCGCGCGCCGCATCGAATAGCGCGCGTGTATCGCTCACACGTTCACCACTTCGGTGACCCCGTCGACGCGGTCGCGCATGATGCGCTCGATTCCGTCCTTCAACGTCTGGGTGGAGGCCGGACAGGTGCCGCACGCCCCGATCAGGGTCACCGACACGATGCCGGTCTCTTCGTCGACGTTCTTCAATTCGATGTCACCGCCGTCGGCCTGAAGGGCCGGGCGAATGGCTTCGATGGTTTCTTCGACCTGGGTGCGCAAGGAACTCATGATGACTTTCGACGTGTTGATCGGCGATGTCACGAACGTATGACGTACGTGGATTCCGTGACCCCGATCGTAGAGTGGCGGGCGATGGGAAACACGTCCCGGAGCCACATGTCATGAGCGCTCTCCTCGCCCACCAAGGCGGTTGGGACGAGATCCTCCTCGTCGCCGGCCCCATCGCCGTGGTCGTGGGCCTGCTCGCCGTGGTTCGGCGCCGTGTCAATGCACGGGTCGACTCACGGGTCGACACACCGGTCGAGCGCGATCGACCGGACTGACGCTCACACGTACTCGAGCTGCGCACCGATCGCGGCCAATCGGCCCACCAGATCGTCGTAACCGCGTTCGATGTGCTCGGTTCCCCCGATGGTGGTGCGTCCGTCGGCCGCCAGCCCGGCCACCACGAGGGCCGCACCGGCGCGAATGTCGGGAGCGACGACCGCCGCACCGCGCAGACGTTCGACACCGCGCACGATCGCGTGGTGACCATCGGTGCGGATGTCGGCCCCGAGTTTCGACAACTCCTCGACGTAGCGGAATCGACCGGGATACAAGTTCTCGGTCATCACCCCGGTTCCGTCGGCCACCGCGAGCATCGTGACCATGAGCGGCTTGTTGTCGGTGGCGACTCCCGGATACGGGAGGGTCTGGACGTCGACGCTCGTGAGCCGACGATCGACGGCGACTCGAACGCCGTCAGGAAGGGGCTCGACCGTCACTCCCAATTCGGTGAGTTTGCGGAGGAACATCCGCATGTGGTCGGCGACGGCCCCACGCACCACCACGTCTCCACCGAGCACGGCCGTGGCCGACATGTAGGTGGCGGCCTGGATGCGATCGTTGACGACGGCGTGCGTGCACGCCACCAGAGAGCCGCGTGGAACTCCTTCGATTCGGAGTTCGGAGGTACCGATCCCGTCGATGCGCGCTCCCATCTCCACGAGCAGCGTGCACAGATCGGCGACTTCGGGTTCACGCGCGGCGTGCCGAAGTGTCGTGACACCTTCGGCGTGCACTGCGGCACCGACGATGTTCTCGGTGGCCCCGACCGAGGGGTAGTCGAGAACGATGTCGGCCCCGTGCAGTCGCTCGGCGCGGGCCTCGACGTGGGTCGAGTCGGCGTCGAACGTGGCGCCCATGGCCTCGAGCCCGGCCACGTGCATGTCGATCGGGCGCGATCCGAAATCGTCACCACCTGGCATGTCGAGACGGACTCGACCGCAACACGCGAGCAATGGTCCGAGCAAGTTGATCGAGGCGCGAATGCTCCCGACCTCTTCGGGAGGAGCGAACGGACGAACGTCACCCGTGTTGACCAAGGACAGTTCGTGAGGATGCTCAGTCGACTCGGTCACGTGCACACCGAGAGCACCGAGCAATGAGGCCATGGCCCGTACGTCGGAGATGTCGGGGACGTTCGTCAATCGATGCTCACCCGGCGCGTACAGCGAGGCGACCATCAGTTTGAGCACCGAGTTCTTGGCCCCGGGGACTTCGACGACACCGTGGAGCGGTCCGCTGCGGTGCGCCACGATGCGACTCATACGACCACCAGTATGCTCGCCACGTGGGTCTCGCGAGTGGGCACGTCTCTCGCACCTGGTCCACCGAGAATCGTTCGTGGCTCGAATCGCCTCGTGACGACGTGGTCACCGAGACGCTCGAATCCTCGAGTGCGGGCGCGACGACCTTCGTTCAGGAAGTCGGACCCTTTCGCGACTACCGCCGCGAAGTGCGCGTCGAGCGACACGGCGACGATTCGGTGTTCGTCGAGACCACCACGTTCTCCGTCACGATTCCGTGGTTCGGTTGGGTGTTCGGCCCCCTTCTGCGTCGAGCCGTGCGCGATCGTCGCCCCGAACGCGAATCGGCTCCGTGGTGGAGTCCACCCGACCGACTCGACGAGCGTCAGGTTCTCGTTCTCGGACTGCTCGCCGCCGCCAGTCTCCTGTCGGCGTTCGTGAACACGCTCTTCACCCAGACCGTGGCCTACGCCGGTGACGACCTCGGTGTGGGCGACTGGGGACGCGGAGTCGGAGGCACCGTCGTACGTCTCGGCATCCTCATCGGTCTGCCGGCCGCTCTCGCGGCCGACCGAATCGGACGACGACGAGTCGTCGTGATTCTCGCCTGGGCCGCACCACTCGTCGCATCTCTCGGTGCGATCGCACCGAACTTCGCCACCTTGGTCGCCACCCAGACGCTGAGTCGGCCGCTCGGGCTCGCGCTCGATCTTCTCGTCGCCGTGATCGCGGCCGAGGAGATGCCCCGTAACACCCGCGCCTACGCCGTGAGCATCCTCGCCATGGCGAGTGGGCTCGGTGCCGGTGTCGCGGTCATCGCACTCCCCCTCGCCGATCTCGGCTCCGACGGCTGGCGATTCGTCTACGCGCTCTCACTCGTGTGGTTGGTCGTGGCCGTCGATCTCACCCGCCGCCTGCCCGAGACGCGACGTTTCGAACGCCACAGCGAGAAGGTGATCGCGACACCCGACGCAACGGCAGCCGGCATGCAGTCCCGTCGTCTCGCCGTTCAGATGAGCGTCGCCTTCTTCGGCAACCTCCTCCTCGCGCCCGCTTCGTTCTTCCAGAACGCGTTCTTGAAGGACGAGCGTGGGTTCTCGGCCGGCATGGTGACGATCTTCGCCTTCGCGACGGCCACACCCGCCGTGATCGGATTGATCGTCGGAGGACGAGTGGCCGATCAACGAGGTCGACGGCGACTGGCGACGATGTGCGTACCCGTGGGGGCGGCGTTGTTGGCGTCGACGTTCTGGTTCTCGGGTCCGCTCATGTGGATGTCGGCCATCACCGGAGCCATCGTGGCCGCCACGGCCTACCCGCCGCTCGCGGTCTACCGCACCGAACTCTTTCCCACGGGACGACGCGGACGCGCCGCCTTCTTGATCCTGGCGAGCGCCCTCGTCGGTGGGAGCATTTCGCTGCTCGTCACCGGTGCTCTGCTCGATCGCGACATTGCGCACGGACCGATCATGAGCGTTCTGTTCGCCGGCCCTCTGGTGGTGGCGGCCATCGTGTGGCGCACCTACCCCGAGACCGCCCATCGCGAACTCGAGGAGATCAATCCCACCGATCGTTGACGTTCAACCGCCGAGGATCCGTCGGGCTTCGCTGAGATCGCCGATCGACGTGCTCGCCGTCGATTCGTCACCGCCATGATCGGGATGAACCTCGCGCAGGCGACGTCGGAAACGATCAATGACGTCACGCTTGGAAGGTTTGCTGGTGCCCTCCGGGAATCCGAGGATCTCGAGAGCCCACGCCCGCGGATCGGCCAACGAACGCAACGACGACGTCTTCGAACCGGCGAGATGGGAGATGAATGCGGCACCGAGTGGGCCGCGCCAAGCCAACGACTTCGTCACGACCGGCTCGAGATTGCGTCGCATGGACAATTCGAGACGCTCGAGCGCATAGATCGCACCGAGGACCTGTTGCATCGGGCTTCCCTGGGTGTCGAGTTCGAACGAGATGTCGTCACCGTCTCCGACCACCCGATGACGACTCAGAGCCAACCCCTGGCGATCGACCTGGAACCGATGTCGCAGTCGCGGTTGGGCGACTCGCTCACCACGCTGGATCTGCGCGACCAGTCGATGGACGTCGGGTACGAGGTCGTCGTCGAGATCGGCGGCGTGACGGGCGATCACCGCCCCGAGGAGCAGACCACCGAATCCGGGCGCCGGATCACACGGCAGCACCATGTGGCCGAGCGAGAGACGGCGCGTGGGAGTGAGCGGCCTCGTGTGCCAGATCTCGAGTTCGGCGAGAAGAACGCTCATCGATCAGCCGGGTCAGTCGTCGTCGAAGACGACGTCGTCGAACTCGTCGAGCAATTCTTCGACGAGCCCCTCGGCGGCCGTGGGAACGACGAGCACTTCGTCGACCCAACGGTGGGTGATTCGTGCTTCGACCAGTCGTTCGGTGATCTCGCGTCGATCGGCGACCGAGTACTCGTCGAGGTCGTACTCGGTGACCTCGTCACCTTCGCCGACTCCGCCCGCCACTGCCGTCGCACCGATCCCGAATTCTTTCTCGAGGCGGTCGAAGAGACGATCGACCACGTCTTCGTGTTCTTCGGCGACGACGAGTTCGGACTCGACCCAGGCATGAGCGATGTCGGCGTTGGCCAACAACGCAGTGAGTTCGGCCTGCTGATCGGACGTCCACGACGAGAGGTCGTAGAAGACGTTCGCGGCGTCCGGATCGAGCGGATTCCAATCGGTCACGGCGGGAACGCTATCCCCGCTCACGACAAGTGACGAATCAAGAACTCTTCGGTGCGTCGGTATTCGTCACGTCGAGACACCGACGTGCGAAATCCGTGTCCCTCTCCTGCGTATTCGACGTATTCGATGTGCCGAGGATCGGCTGCCGCGAGTCGACGGCTCTGTTCGACCGACACCACCGGGTCGGCATCTCCGTGCAGAAGAAGCACCGGAACGTCGATGCCCGTCGTGAGTCGGTGAACGGGAGAACGTCGATGCGAGCGGGCGATCGTCTCCTCGGGATCACCCATCAACGTGCGGTTGTAGTGCGCCTCGAAGCGATGAGTCGTGTCGTCGAGGGCGGCGATGTCGGACACGGGATACGCGACCACGGCCGCACCCACGAGATCGGGGCGTTCGAGGGCGACCACGAGGGCCGTCAATCCACCGGCTGACGATCCGAGGATCGCCGTTCGTTCGGCGGACCAACCGCTCGTCCGCTCGACGTGCGACAGGACGTCGATCACGTCGTGGGCGTCGAGTTCACCCCAACGTGTCGCGAGGGCATCGGTGTATCGACGTCCGTGACCGGTGCTCCCACGATGATCGGGAACGAGGATCGAATAACCGCGATCGATCCAGAAGGAGAAGCGGGGCATGAACGACACCGTCCACTGATCGGTCGGACCACCGTGCACCCAACAGAGCAGCCGCCCGTTGGGTGACGCACTCCGGTACAAACGAGCGTGCAGTGTCGACGCGTCTCGAGCGGTGATCTCGAGAAGTTCGGGCTCGACGAGGGACCGATGGTCGGCCCAGTCGTGCGCGGGGCCGACGAGGATCGACCGACGAGACCAGTCGTCGGTGTCGTACGCCACCACCTGCGTCGGTGTCTTGCCACCGGTCCGCAGCGCGACCAGCCTCCGACCGCGCCACGAGAGCTGACCGTGAATCGCCTTGGCTCGTTCGTCGACCCGACCGGTCGCGACGTCGTACGTGCACAAGCGGCCGAAGCCGCGTTCGTTGCGAACGAAAGCGATCGACGTCCCGTCAGGACTCCAACACCACGAGCGAAGTCGTTCACCCCACGGCGGACCGCCGTGTTCGAACTCCTCGCTCACCCGGCGTCCGTCGGCCGTCGTCACGTTGAGCCAACCGCTCGAATCGTCGAGCCAGGCCAGTCGCCCGCCGTCCGGTGTCACGTCGGGTTGTTGAACTCGGCGGCGCGGGGACGCGACCACGTCTCCACGTTCGGACACCACCGAACTCTCGTCCCACGGCATGTTCGGCACGTTCCAGCCGTGCCACACGACTCGATCGCCCCAGACGACCGGATCGATCACGAAGTCGTGTGCACCCCGATCGAGGCGAATCGATCGACCGGTCGAGAGGTCGACCGAATGGATCTCCGCTTGGTCGACGACCACGATCACCCGATCACCTCGGTGGTCGACGAACGGTGACGACAAAGTCCGTTCCCCGGCTGCGACGAGTTCACGCGTCGTCCCGTCGAGGTCGAACTCGACCAGATCCCCGCCGGCGGTCACGGCCACGATCCCCCGTCCGTCGGGCCGCCAATCGAACGTGCCGCCACCGAGACCGCGCACGCTGCGAACCGGTTCGGTGGAGATGCGCCGCCACACCGGTGGATCGGAGTCGATCTCGCACACCTCCACGTGCCATTGCGCACGAGCGTCGCGACTCGGATCGAAAGGATCGGACACCACCACGGCGACAAGGTGTCCGCTCGGGTCGAGACGTGGTTCGCCGATTTCCCGACCGGCCAGACACTCGTCGAGTGAGAGAGGTTCGACCGGCACGTCTCCATCGTACGGAGGTCACCGAGGAGACGACCATGGTCCACCGGAGGACGACTACGGTGGGGCCATGCCCGAGAAGCCCTCCCGCAACCTGGCCATGGAACTCGTCCGCGTGACCGAATCGGCCGCCCTCGCCGCATCTCGTTGGGTGGGTCGCGGTGACAAGAACGGTGCCGATGGTGCTGCCGTCGAAGCCATGCGCACGGTTCTCGCCACCGTCCCAATGGACGGCATCGTCGTCATCGGCGAGGGTGAGAAGGACGAGGCGCCGATGCTCTTCAATGGCGAGGTGGTCGGAGACGGATCGAGTACACGAACCGACGTCGCCGTCGATCCGATCGACGGCACGACGCTCACGTCACTCGGTCGCGGCAACGCTCTCTCGGTGATCGCGGTGTCCGAACGAGGCACGATGTTCAATCCCGGTCCGTGCGTCTACATGGAGAAGATCGCGGTGGGTCCGGCGGCGGCCGGACACATCGACATCAACGCGTCACCGACGCAGAACCTCAAGTGGATCGCCAAGGCCAAGGGAGAGAGCGTTCGTGACCTCACCGTCGTGATCCTCGACCGCGATCGCCACAAGGACCTCATCGAGGAAGTCCGTGAGTCCGGTGCCCGCATCAAACTCATCAGCGACGGCGACATCTTCGGCGCCATGGCCACGGCGTGGCCCGATGCCGGTATCGACGTTCTCTTCGGCATCGGTGGGACACCCGAAGGAGTCACGGCTGCCGCGGCGTTGAAGTGCATGGGTGGCGAGATCCAAGGAAAGCTGTGGGTTCGCAACGAGACCGAGCGCAACACGGCCATCGCCGAGGGCTACGACCTCGATCGAGTACTCACCACCGACGATCTCGTTCAGGGCGACAACTGTTTCTTCGCCGCCACGGGCGTGACCGATGGTGAACTGCTCCGAGGCGTGCGCTTCCATTCCGGTGGAGCCACCACCCAGAGTCTCGTGATGCGATCGCTGTCGGGAACGGTGCGTCTCATCGAAGCCCGTCATCGTCTCGACAAACTGCGCGAGATCTCGACCATCGACTACGAGTGACCGAACGCGCCCATCAATGACAGTGGGCGCAGCCGAAGCTGCGCCCACTGAAAAACGTCGTGACGACGAAGCGTCACATCATGCCGGGCATACCGCCCATGCCACCGCCCGCCGGCATCGGCGGATTCTTCTCGGGCTTGTCGGCCACGAGACATTCGGTGGTGAGGACGAGGGCCGCGATCGACGCTGCGTTCTGCAGAGCCGCACGGGTCACCTTGGCCGGGTCGATGATGCCGGCCTTCACGAGGTCGATGTACTCGCCCGTGGCCGCATTGAGTCCGACCGCACCCTTCTCGCTCGACACGCGCTGCACCACGAGGGCGCCTTCCATGCCGGCGTTGTCGGCGATGTTGCGAGCCGGGGCCTCGAGCGACTCCCACACGGTGCGAGCGCCCGTGGCCTCGTCACCGGTGAGCGAATCGACGACCTTCTTCACCGAATCGCGCGCCCGCAGAAGAGCCGTTCCACCGCCGGGCACGACACCCTCTTCGATGGCCGCACGAGTCGCCGACACGGCGTCTTCGATGCGGTGCTTCTTCTCCTTGAGCTCGACCTCGGTGGCCGCGCCGACCTTGATGACGGCGACACCGCCGGCCAACTTGGCCAGGCGCTCCTGGAGCTTCTCGCGGTCCCAGTCGGAGTCGGTGTTGTCGATCTCGGCCTTGATCTGGTTGATACGGCCTTCGACGTCGGCACGGTCACCCGCGCCGTCGACGATGGTCGTCTCGTCCTTGGTGACGATGACGCGCTTGGCGCGACCGAGCAGATCGAGGGTGACGTTCTCGAGCTTCAGGCCCACTTCTTCGCTCACGACCTGACCGCCGGTGAGAACGGCCATGTCCTGGAGCATCGCCTTGCGGCGATCGCCGAAGCCGGGCGCCTTGACGGCGACCGAGTTGAACGTGCCACGGATCTTGTTGACCACGAGCGTGGCGAGAGCTTCACCTTCGATGTCCTCGGCGATGATGACGAGGGCCTTGCCCGACTTCATCACGGCTTCGAGGGTCGGAAGCACCGCCTGAACGGTCGAGATCTTGGAGCCGTAGAGGAGGATGTAGGGATCCTCGAGCACGGCTTCCTGACGCTCGGCATCGGTCACGAAGTAAGGCGAGAGGTAACCCTTGTCGAAGAGCATTCCTTCGGTGAAGTCGAGTTCGATTCCGAACGTGTTGCTCTCTTCGACGGTCACGACGCCGTCCTTGCCGACCTTGTCGATCGCGTCGGCGATCACGTTTCCGATCGCCGAGTCAGCGGCCGAGATGGTGGCGACGCTGGCGATCTCCGCCTTGTCCTCCACCTTCTTGGCGAGCGACTTGATCGACTCGACAGCCGCCGCGACGGCCTTCTCGATACCGCGCTTCAGACCCATCGGGTTGGCGCCGGCCGTGACGTTGCGCAGACCGTGCGACACCATCGACTGAGCGAGAACGGTGGCCGTGGTGGTTCCGTCACCGGCGACGTCGTTCGTCTTGGTGGCGACTTCTTTCACCAACTGCGCGCCCATGTTCTCGAACGCGTCTTCGAGTTCGACTTCCTTCGCGATCGACACACCGTCGTTCGTGATGGTGGGAGCACCGAACTTCTTGTCGAGGACGACGTTGCGGCCCTTGGGTCCGAGAGTCACGCGCACCGCATCGGCGAGCTTGTTGACACCGGCTTCGAGCGCGCGACGCGCCTCTTCGTCGAATTTGAGTTGCTTGGCCATCAATGCCTCACTTGGTCACGATGGCGAGAACGTCACGGCTGGTGAGGATGAGAAGGTCCTCGCCGTTCACCGAGACCTCGGTGCCGCCGTACTTGGAATAGAGAACCGTGTCGCCTTCTTTGACGTCGAGAGCGAAGTGCTTGCCTTCGTCGTCGCTCCAGCGTCCCGGGCCGACGGCGAGGACGGTGCCCTGCTGGGGCTTCTCCTTGGCCGTGTCGGGGATGACGAGTCCGGACGCCGTGCGCTCCTCGGCCTCGTTGGGTCGGACGACGATGCGGTCGTCGAGGGGCTTCAGATTCATGGTGGGAGCCTCCGTGGGTTCGTGTTCGTTGGACGTTGACCTGGGCGGTTAGCACTCGCCCCAGGCGAGTGCCAAGGCTACGGGGCGACCCCCGCCGTTAGCAACCGATCCCCCCGAGTGCTAACTC
>JBEDFW010000015.1:0-5959 GCA_041174985.1 Actinomycetota bacterium
TGCTCCTCATCTACACCGGCGGAACCACCGGAATGCCCAAGGGCGTCATGTGGCGTCAGGAGGATCTGATCCTGGCGCTCGACTCGGGCAACCGACGGCCCCTGCCTCCCTCTCCCGACTCCGACGTTCTCGACGCGCGATCGGTGAAGCCTGGTCCGCGCAATCTGCCTGCGGCGCCTCTCATGCACGGAACCGGACTCTTCAACGCCATGAGCAACCTCATGGTCGGTGGTTGCATCGTCACTCTCGCCGGACGCAATTTCGATCCGATCGAATTGCTCGACACGATCAGCGACCGCCGCGTCAACTCGATGTCCTTCGTCGGCGACGCGTTCGGGAAACCGATTCTTCGCGCGCTCGACGCCGAACCCGATCGGTGGGATCTCTCGAGTCTGCGGGTGATCGTCTCGAGCGGCGTCATGTTCTCGGCCGAGACCAAAGCCGGTCTTCTGCGTCACGCCCCGAATCTCGTGATGATCGATTCACTCGGATCGTCGGAGGCCATCGGCATGGCTCAGAACACGACGTCGGCCGACGGAACGACCGAAGCGACCGCACGCTTTCGCCTCGGCCCCAACACCAAGGTTCTGACCGAGGACGGTCGCGAGGTACGACCGGGATCCGACGAATTGGGTCGAGTGGCGATCAAGGGCCACACACCGATCGGCTACTACAAGGACGAAGCCAAATCAGCGTCGACGTTCCAGGTGTTCGCCGGAGTTCGCTGGTCGATCCCGGGTGACTGGGCCCGAGTCGATGCCGACGGCACCGTGCACTTGCTCGGCCGCGGCAGTCAGTGCATCAACACCGGTGGCGAGAAGGTGTACCCCGAAGAAGTCGAAGAGGTCTTGAAGACGCACCCCGACGTCGCCGACGCCGCCGTGGTCGGCGTTCCCGACGAACGCTTCGGACAAGCGGTCACGGCGCTGGTCGAGCCACTTCCGGGTCGGTCGATCGACTCCGCCGAACTCGTGGCCTTCGTTCGACGTACCTTGGCCGCCTACAAATCTCCCAAGCACGTCATCAGCATCGACTCGGTGGGCCGGGCCGGAAACGGCAAGCTCGACTACAAGTCTCTGACTGCTCGCGCCATCGCCACCCTGGAGTAGTTTCTCGAGCGCCGTCGAAACGGCGGTGGCGTCATCGACGCCCGATCCCCCACCACGCAGGAGTGAACATGTCGAACCTCGGCTACGACGGCAAAGTCGCGATCATCACCGGTGCCGGAGGTGGCCTCGGCCGCCAACACGCACTGCTCATGGCCAGTCGAGGTGCGCTCGTCGTCGTGAACGATCTCGGTGGTTCGGTCGACGGAACCGGCGCCAGCACGACCGCCGCTCAGAAAGTGGTCGACGAGATCAAAGCGCTCGGTGGTGAAGCCGTCGCCGACACCAACTCGGTCGCCACTCCCGAAGGCGGTGCGGCGATCGTGCAGACCGCCGTCGACACCTTCGGCCGCGTCGACATCGTGATCAACAACGCCGGAATCCTCCGCGACAAGGCGTTCCACAACATGGAGCCCGACCTGCTCAATCCGGTTCTCGACGTGCACTTGAAGGGCGCCTTCCACGTCACCAAGCCCGCCTTCGTCAAGATGCGCGAGCAGGGATACGGACGCATCGTGTCCACGTCGTCGGCCGCTGGCATCTTCGGCAACTTCGGTCAGACCAACTACGGCGCAGCCAAGATGGGCCTGGTCGGATTCACACGAGTTCTCGCCGTCGAAGGAGCTCGCTTCAACATCAAGGCCAACGCCATCGCTCCGCTCGCTCTCACTCGCATGACCGAGGACATCATGGGCGCCCTGGCCGACAAACTCGATCCGGGTCTCGTGTCGCCACTCGTCGCGTATCTCACGCACGAGGACTGCCCCGTGTCCGGGCAGACGTTCTCGGTCGGCGGCGGACGCGTGGCTCACGTGTTCATCGGCGAGACCAAGGGCTACTTCAAGTCCGACCTTTCCCCCGAGGACGTGCAGTCGAACTGGTCGACCATCATGGACCAAGGCGGTTACGCGACACCCAACAATCTCGGCGAAGAGACGGCGCTTTTCCTGCCCCATTTCAAGTAGCCACGAGTTCGGACCGACGGAAGGAACATCATGAGTCGCAACGCCGACGACGTCGTCACCGTCGAGGAATTCGCGCGCGAAGCCAAGGCTTGGCTCGCGTCCAACGCGCATCTCGCCCCGCGCGACTACGGCGCGATCTGCCCACCCGATCTGGTCGACCGTGGTCTCGAGTGGCAGCGACATCTCTACGCATCGGGATGGGCTGGCATTCATTGGCCGATCGAACATGGCGGGCGAGGGCTGACCCCGGCTCATCAGGCTCAATGGCTGTTCGAATGCGCGCTTGCCGGAGTGCCAGGTGTCTTCAACATGGTCGGACTGGTCCTCGCCGGAGGAGCGATCCAGAAATTCGGTACCGACGATCACAAGAACCTGCATCTCGACAAGACCCTGCGCGCCGAACACGTGTGGTGTCAGTTGTTCAGCGAGCCGGGCGCGGGAAGCGACCTCGGTTCGCTCAGCACCCGAGCCGAACGTGACGGCGATCGTTGGATCGTGAACGGCCAGAAGGTCTGGTGCTCGGGTGGGCGGTACAGCAACTGGGGCATCTTGATGGCCCGCACCGACGTCTCGGCTCCCAAGCACGAAGGCATCAGTTTCTTCCTCCTCGACATGAGCCTGCCCGGCATCGACATCCGGCCGCTGAAGCAGATGACCGGGGAGGCCGAGTTCGACGAGGTGTTCTTCACCGACGTCGAAGTTCCCGCCGACGCGCTGCTCGGACCGTTGCACGGTGGTTGGGGCGTGGGCATGGCGGTTCTCACCTCCGAACGCGGTCACATCGGGACGAGTGTCATCTCGCTCGAACGGCGACTCGAGTCGATTTCGCGACTCGCCGAGGGACGCGACCTCTCGGCCATCGAACGCCAGGATCTCACCGCGCTCTTGTCGAAGGGCATGGCCTACAAGGCGATGGCCCAGCGACAGGGTCCGATCGCCTCCACCGCCGCGTCGCTCATGAAACTCGGAATCACCGAGATGATGTTCGACGTGGCGATGTTGCGCGCCGACATCGCCGGGCCCGATGCGACTCTCGAGGGCACCGATTCCTTCGGATTGCTGGCCGCGCCCGGAGGTCGAATCGCCGGCGGGACCAGCCAGGTCCAGCGCAACATCATCGGTGAACGACTGCTCGGGTTGCCCCGCGAACCCCGCCCCGAACGAGCCTGATTCGGCTCGACCCATCGGACGGAACTCCAGGCAGAGCCGAGTGAGTGACCTCCGGCAGAGGTCGCCGTGCAGAACTGCGACGAAACGCCCGTAGCCTTTTCGTCACATCAATCGTCGGTCGTCCCCTCTGAACGGCGACGCCGGCTCGGCCCGAACGAGAACCCCACGCGTGAAAGTTGCATCGACGAACGGAGTGAAGGTCGAGGTCCACGACCTCGGCGGCCACGGGCCGCGACTTCTTCTGTCCCACGCCAACGGTTTCCACGGACTGTGCTGGACCCCGGTCGCTCAGCACCTCACCCGACGCTTCCACTGCTACGCACACGACCACCGCGGTCACGGCGACACGCCGCTGCCCAAGAACTGGAAGATCGCCTGGGCCGGTTACGGCGCCGACACCACGGCCGTGGCCAAAGCTCTTCATGAGCCGGGGGGAATCATCGGGGTCGGTCACTCGATGGGTGGCGCCACCTTGTTGATGGCCGCCGTCAAGGATCCGTCGCTCTTCCGCGGGCTTCTCTTGTACGAGCCCATCGTTCCTCCGGCCGATCTCCGCATGCCCGCCAATCGACCCAACAACCTCGCCGACGGCGCCGCCCGACGGAAGTCGTCCTTCAAGAGTTTCGACGATGCCATCGCCAACTACTCCTCGAAGTTGCCCATGTCGGCTTTCACGCCCGAGGCGCTCGAGGCGTACGTGCACGGTGGACTCCGCAAGGGTGACGACGGGCTGGTGCACTTGAAGTGCGACCCGGCCACCGAAGCCGAGAACTTCCGGAATCCGGCCGTTCCTCAACTCTGGAAGAAGCTGGCCGGCCTCGAAATTCCGGTGTGGGTCCTCTCGGGTCATCCCGAACCGTTCCAACCGTCGGGATGGGCCGAGGCGGTCGCCGACCAGATCCCGAACGGCAAACACATCGAGTACAGCGACCTCGATCACTTCGGACCGTTCGTCGATCCGGCGCGCGTGGCGCGCATCATCGACACGTTCGCCGACACGCTCGAACCGTGATGTCGCGCGGCGTCGATTCTCTCGGATCCACCGTCGCCCGCTTCGATCGACGTGTCGACGAGCGACTCGAGACGCTGCGTGAGTCCCCCATCGCTGGACGCGTGTTCACGTCGGCCAGTCACCTCGGCGACTGGAGTCTGATCTGGCACACGGTCGGGGCTCTGCGTGGTCTCACGAGTCAGCGCCGGGCCGACCAGGCGATCGTGTTGTCGGTTCTTCTCGGCGTCGAGTCGCTCGTCGTCAACCAAGGCGTGAAACGGCTGTTCCGTCGCGAGCGCCCCACCGACAGCGGAGACGAGCGATTCACGGTTCGAACTCCGTCCACGAGCAGTTTTCCCAGCGGTCACGCGAGTGCCGCGGTTTTCGCGGCGACGGTGCTCACCACACTCGACGGCAAGCGATCGGCTCCCTTGTGGTTCGGTCTGGCCGCCGTCGTCGGAACGAGTCGAGCTTTCGTCCGCATCCACCACGCTTCCGACGTCATCGGAGGCGCGGCAGTCGGACTCGGACTCGGACTACTCGCTCGCCCTCTCGTCAAACGTCTTCGTTGAAAGCAGGAGTCACCATGACGCGCAAGTTCGCCCTCACCTGGGATTACCGGTGCCCGTACGGTCGAATCGCCCACGATCACGTCGTCACCGGATTGCGAGCCGGGGCCGACTGGGACGTCACCTTCCTACCCTTTTGTCTGGGTCAGTCACACGTCGAAGAGGGCATGCCCGACGTGTGGGACGCACCCGAGACCGATTCGGGAATTCTGGCCCTGCAGGTCGCAGTGGCCGTGCGCGATCAACAGCCGCATGCTTTCGTCGATCTGCATCATGCGCTGTACGAGTTCAAGCACGCACTCGGCGGCAACATCCGAAGCCGCGAAGCGCTGAGCAACGTGCTCACGGGCTGTGGAGTCGATCCTTCGCCCGTGTTCGCCGAAGTCGACAGTGGCCGTCCACTCGCCACCATTCGCCACGAGCACACGAGCTACGCCACCAGCCATCACGTGTGGGGTGTTCCGGTCTTCGTCGTCGACGACAAAGCGGTGTTCGTACGACTCCTCGACCGTGCCGAAGGTGACGAAGCGCTCGCCGTTCACACCATCGAACGCATCCTCGACGACATCGAGTGGCCGATCCTCAACGAGTTCAAACACACCTCAGTCCCGCGCTGACGTCTGCTCGTCCTCCGGAAGGTTGCGACGAATCCGGACGTCGATGGACGTGACCTCGTCCGCGACACGCACGTCGCCGGTTCGGATCGACATCCCTCCGTCGATCGACTCCCACTCCCGCTCGGGACCGAGAACCAGTGATCCGTCGGCACCGATCGGCTGGACCACGTGCCAACGCCCCTCGGGGGCTTCCTCGTCGAAGACGATTTCGTGGATCACCACTCCGGCTTCGGCCCGATGGTCGTTGTCGCCGCGATCGGCCACGAACTCCACGGTGAGAAGTGCCGAACCGATGTCGACCACCACGAGGCGCACAGCCCGACGCTCGGGCGTCGTATCGGTGGCGGCCAAACGAATCGCGTCCTGCCAGTCGCCCGCACGCACCTTCGGCAACGAGTAGAAGACGACTTCTTCGTCATCGAGCCATCCCGCCACCCAGGCGTTGAACGCGAGCACACCGGGCCCGTGCCGCCGGGTCGGATCGACGGTACGGGGTGCGGCACTGTCGCTCATCACGTCGACATCACTGTCGTACACGTGG
>JBEDFW010000016.1:0-33075 GCA_041174985.1 Actinomycetota bacterium
GTATTCGGCCTGATCCGCCGGCAACATCCCGAACAGCCGCTCGGCGGCTCGCTGTTCACGTTCGTCCTTGTCGGAGTTGGCCGAGACGTCGTAGGCGAAGGTGTCGCCAGCATCGATCTCGACGATGTCGTGCACCAAGCACAGCGTCAGAACGTGGAACAGATCGACGTCTTCGTTGCTGTGCTCGGCCAGAACGAGGGCATACATCGCCAAATGCCAGGAATGTTCGGCGGTGTTCTCACGACGACCACCGCCAACGATGCGGGTCTGACGCTCGATTTCTTTCAGTCGATCGATCTCGACCAAGAACTCGAGCTGTCGACGCAACCGATCCGCTGACACGACGCCACTCACCCCGACGCCAGCGACGCCAACGCCCAGATGGCCGCCACGAGGCCGACCAACGACATCACCACGCTTCGTCCCACGGGAGCACGAGCGAGGTCGCCGTCCTTGGCCGCCGGAGGCGGTTTCACGATGGCCAACGCGTTGCCCACGAAGAGAGCGCCACCGAGGGCCAACACCAGCCAGGCGAGCAGATCCTCTCCAAGAAACATGGGGTCATTCTGCCAGTGCCGAGCGGTGGCCACCTCTCCGTCTCGTCAGTCATCGCCCATTCGGATAGAACAACACCATGGGTTTCCATCACGTCGCCATCGCCATCCATGACACTGCGGCCAATTACGACTTCTACACCCGGGTCATGGGCTTCGAACTCGTGAAAGTCGTGACCGCTCCCACACCCGAGGGTGGCTGGAGCAAGCACTTCTTCTACTCCACCGGAACCTCACCCACCGGCGAGCAGGGAATGATCGCCTTCTGGGAGATTCACGACGATTCGATCGGCGCCGAGTTCGGGACCAACCTCAACAAGAGCGCCGGCCTTCCCTGGTGGGCCAATCACATCGCCTTCGATGCGCCCACGCGCGACGACCTCGACCGTCATCGTGAGCGGTGGCGTTCGTGCGGTTTCACCGTGCTCGAAGTCGACCACGAGTTCTGCCATTCGATCTACATCCGTGATCCCGAAGGCAACACCGTCGAGTTCTGCCACACGGTACGCGACTTCACCGACGACGAGAAGAAGCACGCCATGGAGTTGCTCATGAATCCGCAACCCGAGATGGAGAAGATCTTCGGCGCCAAGATCTGGCAACCAGAAGGTGACGCCGTACTTCTGCCCTCGGGCTGACCGGAACTACACCGCGTCGGCCGGATTGTCGGGCCGACTGTTGATGCCGCGTGCGGCACTGCGGAACAGTGCGAACTCGCCCTGGAACACCAACTTGACGCGTCCGATCTCTCCGGCACGATGCTTGGCGATGTAGAGATCGGCCATACCGCGCAACGTGGGATCGACGTCTTGCTTGTACACCTCTTCACGGTGCAGGAACATCACGACGTCGGCGTCCTGCTCGAGTGAACCCGACTCGCGTAGATCGGACAACTGAGGCACTTTGTCGGAGCGCTCTTCGAGACGACGGCTCAACTGACTGAGCGCGAGGATCGGCACGTTCATCTCGCGAGCCAGCACCTTCAGGTTTCGGCTGATCTCACTGACTTCGAGCTGACGGTTCTCGGCCCGCCCACGGCCCTCCATCAGCTGGAGGTAGTCGATCACGATGAGGCCGATATCGTCGTACTTGGCCTTCAGACGACGCGCCTTGGCTCTGATCTCCATCACATTGACGGCTGGATTGTCGTCGAGGAAGAGCGGAACCTCGAGGCGACCGACCGCGTTGTTGACATCGCTCCATTCGTTGCCGGTGAGACTGCCCGTGCGCAATTTCTTGGTGTCGACCTTGGCCTCGGCCGACAGGATTCGCTGAGCCATTTCGCTATGGCTCATTTCGAGTGAGAACACCAGAACCGGCTTGCGCGTGTTCTTGGCCACGTAGGTGGCGATGTTGAGGGCGAGCGCCGACTTACCCATGGCCGGTCGAGCGCCGAGAATCACGAGCGACGACGGCTGCAAACCGAGAAGTTTCTCGTCGAGATCGACGAAGCCGGTCGCCACGCCAGTGACACCGGCTTTCTCGGTGTAACGACGTTCGAGTTCGTCGGTGGTGTGCCGCAGGATGTCACGAATCTCGGCCACCGAATCGACCACTCGGTCGTCGGCCACTTCGAACACCTTCGATTCGGCGGTGTCGAGGGCCTTCGACACGTCGTCGGGTTCGGAGTAGGCGATCTCGGCGATTTCGCTCGCAACTCCGATGAGCCGACGCAGAGCCGCCGTGTCCATGACGATCTTGGCGTAGCGAGCCACGTTGCCGATCACGGGTGTGGTGTTCTGCAACCGGAGCAAGAAGTCCATGCCACCGATGTCGTCGAGAAGACCGACCTTGCGCAATTCGTCGGCCACGGTCACTGCGTCGATCGGCTGACCGATCGTCAGCAGGTTGCGCATGGCGTCGAACACGTGCTGATGGGCCGGCCGATAGAACACGTCGGCTTGCATGCCGAGTTCACCGACGGTGTTGACCGCATCGCGCGACAACAAGAGGGCGCCGAGCAACGACTCTTCGGCACTCAGGTTGTGCGGCGGAACTCGATCGGAGCCGCCCGGACGCGACCCGGCCGGACGCGAGGCCCGGCCGGTGGAGGCGCCCGTGTTCGAGAAGGTGTCGGTCATCGACTCCACCTTTCCCTACTGAGCCTGTTGATCGCTAGGGGCACAATCCTGTGAGGATCCTGTGGACGAAGCCCCAGTTCCTGTGGACGAGCCCCCCGTGGGGTCACTTGGCGATGACGTTGATGGTGAAGGAGAACTCCACGTCGGGGTGCGGATGCGCCACGACCGAGTACTCGCCCACCGTCTTGATGTGGTCGGGAACGGCCAGCTTCTTCCGGTCGAGCTCGATGCCGGCCTGAGCCGACACGGCGGCCGCCACGTCGACGGCGTGCACCGAACCGTAGAGACGGCCTTCCGGACCGGCCTTCACGGCCACGTCGATGGTGCGACTCACGAGAGCCGACGCCACGGTCTGGGCCGACTCGCGGTCGGCGGCGTCACGCAGGTCGCGGCGGCGACGCATGGCCGCTGCCTGAGCGAGGGAGCCGTCAGACGCCGTGATGGCCAGACCACGGGGCAACAAGAAGTTGCGACCATGCCCATCGGCAACATCGACGATGTCGCCACGCTTGCCGAGACCGGCGATGTCGGAGCGAAGAATCACCTTCATGTTCAGTCCTCCCCGTCCTCGGTGGTGGTCTCGTCGATCTCGACTTCGACCTGATCGGTCATCGGAGCCTCGGCGACCTGCTCTCCACGATCGACGGCCGGGCCACGACGCGGGCCGCGACCACCCGCTGCCCCCCGCGTGGGGTAAGGCAGAAGAGCCATCTCGCGGGCGGTCTTGATGGCCGTGGCCAACTCACGCTGCTGCTGAACGGTGTTGCCGTTGATCCGCTGACCGCGGATCTTGGAACGATCGGACATGAATCGCTGCAGGAGGTTGACGTCCTTGTAGTCGATGTAGTCGATCTTTTCGGCCGACAGAACGTTGGCCTTCTTCTTGATCTTGCGTCCGGTGTCCTTCGGAGCACCGCGACGAACGGGCTTCTTGGTGTTTGCCATGAGGGAAGTGTCCTTCGTACGGGTTGGTGATCAGTTCTGATCAGAACGGTTCTTCGTCGGGATAGGAGTCAGCGGCCGGGGCCGGAGCAGACGAGCGGCCACCGCCGCTGTATCCGCCGCCGTCGCCACGTCCGGGGGTGCGCTCGACCGAGGCCGTGGCCCAGCGAAGGGACGGTCCGATCTCGTCGGCCACGATTTCGACGGCGGTGCGCTTGCCGCCCTCGCGGGATTCGTATTCGCGCACGTCGAGACGGCCGGTCACGAGGACACGGCTTCCCTTGGTGAGCGAGGCCGCGATGTTCTCGGCCAACTGGTCCCAGGCGACCACGTTCATGAACGAGGTCTGCTCCTGCCATTCGCCGTTCACCTGGTACCGCCGGTTGACGGCGAGACCGAGGGTCACGGTGGGCTTACCCGACTGGGTGAAGCGAAGTTCGGGGTCGCGGGTGAGGTTCCCGACGACGGTGATGGAATTCGATGCCATGGTTGCTCCTCGAGATGTGCGGTGAAACCGACCGCGCTCAGGCCGCCGTCAGGCCTCGCCGAGCCGCTTCGGCATCGGGGAGACGCAACAACTTGTGGCGCAGGATGTCGTCGGAGATGCGCAGCGACCGCTCGAATTCATCGAGGGCGCCGGGCAAGGCGACGAGATTGAACACGACGTAGTAGCCGTCTTCCTTCTTCTTGATCGGGTAGGCCAAGCGGCGCTTTCCCCACCAATCGGGTTTGCCGTGGACGCTGCCACCCGCCGCCTTGACGGACTTGGTGACATCGGCCGCCCATCTCTGGGCCGCGGCATCATCGAGCGATCCGTCGATGATGATCATCAATTCGTAGGCACGCATGTTGTGCGTGTACCTCCCTTCGGTCGCGAACCGGGGTTCCGGCTCGGGGCCCCGTGAGGGGCAGGGTCTGACTGGACCCCGGCAGTGTACCGGGGGGTCAGGACGATCCCGCCGGGAGTGTGGGACGCACGGCGGGACGACGGCATGACCTCATCGTGACCGATGGGTGTGGCACGTCGAGCCCGACGTCTCGGGTCCGGCCCGGACCAGGTCGAACGGCGCGTCAGACGGGGCGCGTCAGACGCACGATCGACGCCGCGATCAGGCCGACACCGGCCGACACCGCTCCGTGCTCGGTGGTGAACTGCCCGCCGCTGCGCAACAGACCGACCACCGCCCGATCGCGGTCACCCTGGATCACCAGGGCCGGACCACCCATGTCACCGAGGCCCCACCACAGAGCCACGACACCCAGAAGGATCGCCGCCACACAAAAAGGAACGGCCAGGGTTTCACGCGGCATCCGCGACGACAGAAGCAACGAGAAGATCGCGCTGAGAAGCAAGAAGACGCCGACGGCACCGAGAGCCACGAAAACGTGACGCACCACGGCCGAGAATCCGATGCCCGCCTCGTCGCCGCAATCGACGATCGGTCGCAGCGGAGTGCTCGGGTCATCGGCCGACACCACTTGCAGAAGCTGACACTCCTTGCCGTCAGCGACCGGCACGCCGTTGTCGAAACGAACGTCGAACGAGTCGGTGAAGGCGCCGATCAGCAGCAAGCCGATGGCCGCCACGAGAACCATCACGATTCCGGTGAGGGCATCACGCTGCAGACGGCGACTGGCCTCGTACGACAGCCAGCGATTACTTCGGCCGGATCGCGACGACAGACCGAGTCGACTCAGGCCGGACGATCCGGTGAGGTCGCGTCTGGCCACGGGTCGGTCATCCCACCTGACGGCGACCGCGCTGGCCACCGATCGGTAACGCCCGAACGAGATAGTGCCAACGACACGAGCAACACGCCTCGACCACGTACGCCGTGTATTCCTCGGGACGGCGATGGAACGCCGCCAATTCGTCGTTGTCGGCGGCCAGTCGACCGTGTGAGGGAAGACGGGGGCCGAACACGTATGTGACGAGGACCAGATTGTCTTCTTCACAGATCGGACAGATCGCTTCGGTGCGCTTGCCCACCGAGCGAGCGGCCCGCATCAATTCGGGGTGGGCATCGCACACTTCTTCGCGACCGAGTCGACCACGCTGGACCTCGTTGATCGTGGCGCGTCGCGCCATGCGGTGATCGACGAGTCCACCCCGGAAGGCCGACATGCCACGGAAGGAACCGGCTCCGAAGGACGCACCCAGAGGCTTGGCCCCGCTCGTGTCGTCTCGTCGCGCCATCGCCCGAAGGTTAGCCCTCTGAGGTGGTCGACTTGCGCGCCGCCCACCACCTGTCGAGTCGCCGACGAATCTCGTCGTCTCCCACCAGACCTTCGTCGAGTCGGATCTCGAGGAGGAAGTCGAGCGCGTCACCGACGTCGCGTGAGGGTCCGATTCCCAGATGCTCCATGACCTGAACGCCGTCGAGTTCGGGTCGAATCGCCTTCAGCTCCTCCTGCGCGGCGAGGACGTCGATTCGTTCCTCGAGTTCGTCCATGCGTCGAGACAGACGCGCCGCCTTGCGCTCGTTACGCGTCGTGCAGTCGCAGCGGGTCAGCACGTTGAGTTCGTTGAGCAATGGTCCGGCATCGGTCACGTAACGGCGAACTGCGGAATCGGTCCAGCCCATGCCGTAGGTGTGGAACCGAAGGTGCAGACGAACGAGTTCGGTGATCCGTTCGACGTCGTCGTTCGGGAAACGCAGGGCGACCAATCGCTTCTTCGTGATCTTGGCGCCCACCACGTCGTGCATGTGGAAGGTCGTTCCCTTGCCCTCGAGGTAACCGCGTGTCTTGGGCTTGCCCACGTCGTGGAAGAGCGCGGCCAGACGGGTGACGCGAAAATCGAAGTCGGGGTTGGCATCGGGACGCACGTTCTCGATGACGGCCAGAGTGTGCGTGAGCACGTCCTTGTGCCGATGAATGGGATCGTTCTCCAGTCGCATGGCCGGCAGTTCGGGAAGGAAGAGATCGGCCAGCCCGGTCTCGACGAGGAACCACAGACCGGTCGACGGCGAGTCGACGACGATCAACTTGTTGAGTTCGTCTCGAACGCGTTCGGCTGACACGATCTCGAGTCGGTCCTTCATGCGATGCACTGCCGCCACCAACTCGGGTGTGGGTGTCATTCCCAACTTGGCCACGAAACGAGCCGCGCGCATCATCCGCAAGGGGTCGTCGCTGAAACTGATGTCGGGATCGAGCGGCGTCCGAAGGACTCGCGCCATCAGATCGGCGGTTCCGTTGAACGGATCGACCAGAGTCGGATCGTCAGCGGTGACGTCGAGGGCCATCGAGTTGATGGTGAAGTCGCGACGTGACAGATCGGTGTCGATCGCATCGGCGAACTCGACGTCGGGTTTGCGTGTGTCGGGGTGATACGCCTCGGCACGGTGCGTGGTGATCTCGTAGACACGCTCACCCTTGCGCGCCCCGATCGTGCCGAACTTCTCGCCTTGCGTCCAGACGGCGTCGGCCCACGGAGCGATGATGCGCTTGATCTCGTCGGGTCGGGCGTCGGTCGTGGCATCGAAGTCGAGATCGGGGGTGGGGATACCGAGCAACAGATCGCGCACGGTTCCACCGACGAGGTACAGGCGACGATCGGCGGCGCGAAAGAGCGCCGCCACGTCGGCGACCTCAGCGAGGACTGGAGCGAAGCGCTCGGGAATCACACCGGCAGGTTACGACGAACCGTCGGTCAGGAGTGGAGTAGTTCGCGATCGATCCACCACGACGTGATGGTCGAGACGAAATCGACACCGGAGGAATCGGAGCGATCGGCCGTCGTCGACGGCTCCGATCGAGTGTCGCGAGAGACGAGAGCACCGAGACACGCCGCAGTCGACATTCGAAGCGCGTCGAGGTCGTAACCACCTTCGAGCATCACGAGACGACGACCTGGGGGAGCCAACACGAGGAGCCGGGCCATGATGTCGGCGAAGTCACCCGACGTCAGACCGAGATCGGTGATCGGATCGTTGCGATGTGCATCGAAGCCGGCCGACACCACGAGCCACGTCGGAGCGAACGCGCTGCACACCGGCACCACGAGACGATCGATCGCATCGAGGTACACGTCACCGGTCGATCGGCGCGGCAACGGAACGTTGAGCGTCGTGCCAATGGCACCACCGCGTCCGACCTCGTCGTACCAACCCGTGCCCGGATACAGCGGCCATTGGTGCATCGACACGTACAGAACCCGCGGGTCGTCGTAGAAGACGTCCTGCGTTCCGTTGCCGTGATGCGCATCGAAATCGACGACGACCACCCGCTCGCCAGCGTCGGCCAGCGCCGCAGCCGCCACTGCGACGTTGGAGAAGAGGCAGAAACCCATGGCGTCGTCACGTGTCGCGTGATGTCCGGGAGGCCGAACCGCGCAGAAGGCGGCTTCGCCTTTGCCGTCACGCAGAGCGCGAATCGCCGTGAGGCCGGCACCGGCGGCGAGTCGGGCCGCTTCCAAAGAGCCAGGAGACGCCACCGTGTCGGGATCGAGTCGTCCCCCACCGGCTCTCACCACGGCCTCGATGCGATCGACGTGTCGACGTGTGTGCACTCGAAGAAGTTCGTCGCGAGAGGCCGGAACCGGCTCGAGAGGTACGAGGGCATCGATGACGTCGGCGTGGCGGGCGCCATCGAGCACTGCAGCCAGACGCTCGGGCCGTTCAGCGTGCCTCGATCCGGTCAGATGATCGAGATAGGCATCGTGCGTGGCGAACAAGATGGCCATCGGGCCAAACGCTACCGTCGCAGGTGTGACAGCCGGATTCCGACTGCGACGAGAGAGCGGACCTCCGCGTCTTCTCGACGACGGAAGAGTGCGGGCACGTCTGCGCACGTGGCCTCATCAACCCGGGGTCGCTCAATTGGTGCTCACCGATCACACCAAGGCTCCGTCGTACACCACCCTCGCCGATTGGCTCAACGTGCTGCGCCACTGGAACTTCCGGACGGTCCGAACCGGTGCACTCGCCGAGACCGCCACCGAGTCGTTCGTCGAACACGGTTTTCATTGTGTGCAACGACTCGCCTTGTTGCGAGGCGAGCTCGATCGCCGAACATCGCTGTCCGCGCCTCGCCACGAACTCCGACCTCTGCGCGGACCGCAGCAACTCGCCGTGGCCGCGCGGATCGACGCGTCGGCCTTCGAGGACGGATGGGAGCTCGACGTCGACGCGATCGTCGATGCGTGTCGTGCCACGCCGCAGCATCGCATCCGGCTCGCCGTCACGGCGACCGATCAACCGGTGGGTTACGTCATCACCGGACGTAACGGAGCCGCTGGCTTCGTTCAACGACTCGCCGTGGTTCCCGAGTTCGCCGGACAAGGAATCGCCACGTCACTTCTTCTCGACGGACTCCGTTGGCTGCAGCGTCGCGGTGTTCGTGAGGTTCTGGTCAACACCAACTTCGACAACGACCGGGCCCTCGAGTTGTACGAGCGTTTCGGGTTCGCGCTTCTCCCCGAATCTCTTCAGGTTTACGAACGCGGCCTGCTCGAGGATGCATCGTGAAACGGTGGTTTCTCGCCTCACTTCTCTCGGTGATCGTGGCGCCCCTGGTCGTTCCCCGTGCCGTCGAGGCCGAAGTTCTCGAACGGGTGGGATCGTTGCTGTCACAGGATCAGTACGTCGCCGGCGTCGAAGGATCGTCGTTCGGGTTGAGTCTTTTCATCCAGGGTGAGAGCACCCTCGGCAATCGGGCGCCCACGTCACTCGTGATCACATCGCATCGTCCGGTCGAGTCGCGCCAAGAACTGCACGACGCCATCGACGGCAAACTTCCCTCCAATGTCGACACCCTCCGAGTCCCGATCGACGAGACCAACCGAACCGCTTCCGGGGTGATCGACCTCGTGGTTCCGATCGAACTCGGAACAACGACGACCGACAAACTTCAGATGTCGGCCGAGGGGCTCTATCCGGTGTCGATCGCCTTGGCCGTCGGGGACGAGATCACCGATCGCCTGGTCACCTTCGTCGAGCGCCTGCCCGAAGGTGCCACGACTCCGGCGACGGTCGCTCCGCTCGCCGTGTCGATCGTCGGTCTCGTGTCGGGTTCGGTCACCTTGCAACCCGACGGTTCGACGTCGATCTCCGACGATGATCGCGCCGCCTTGGCCGAACTCGTCGCGGCAGGTGAATCACTTCCCGGGATTCCACTGACGGTTGGTGTGCGACCCGAACTCGTCGAGGGTCTGTCCCGATCGACCTCGGACGACGCCCAGCTTCTCGCGTCACTGCAGTTCACCGACGCGATGACGTTCCTCTCGCTTCCCTACGTCTCGATCGAACCCGGAGCCGTGGCTGGCACGTCGTTCAGTGACGTCTTCCTCGACCAACTCCGACTGGGTGACGACGCGCTCTCCGATCAGCTACCCCTCACGACCCCACGTCGAGTGGCCTGGCCGTCGACTCGTGCGGTGTCGGCCGTGGAGGCTCAGTTCGTTCAGGACGTCGGTTATCGATCGATACTTCTTCTGCCCGAATCGCAACTCGCTGAAGGCATGGAGTTGCTGCGATTCGTCGATCCGACTCGCCTGGTCGATCTCGAGCTCCCCGATCGCGGCGCGATCGAGGCGATCCTCGCCGACCTGCGTATCTCCGACATCCTCACGCGGGCCGAAGCGGGGCCGGCGAGTGATGCGTTCCTCGCCGCCCAACACGTCTTGGCCGATCTCAAGATGCTCCGACGCGAGATCACCGATCTGGGTGAGTCGGTGTCCGGTCGCTCGATCGTGGTCGCGTCACGTGACGGGTCGCTCCTGTCGGTCGACACCCTCACGTCGTTGGTCGACACCTTGTCGGCATCGGGCCTGGTCGAACTCGTCGACCTCGACGACGCCGTCTCACGAACCGCGGTCGGGCTGACCGACGGACGTCCGGTTTCGGTGGCCCTACCCGCCACGTCCGCCGTGACATCGACCGATCCATACGCCGTGGTCGCTCTGGCCGAGGCCCGGGCCGACGCGTATTCGTCGCTCCTCCCCGACGGTGACGATCGGCCGATCGCCTGGCGTCAGCTCCTCGACGTCGCCGCCGATGATCGATTGAGTCCCGAGCGCCGACGGGAATACGTCGACACGATCGTGGCCGCCACCGATTCGGTGGTCGAGGGACTGGTCGCACCCACGTCGACGAGTTTCACGCTCGGCGGACGCGTGAGCGAGATACGTCTCGGTCTCTTGAACGAGGGTTCGACCGACATCCTCGTGCGGCTTCGCTTGTCATCACCCAAACTCGACTTTCCCGACGGCGAACCCGTGATCACCCTCGTCGCCGGAAGTCTGACCCCGGTCGAAATCGCCGTGAAAGCCCGTTCGAACGGCCGATTCCCGGTCACCGTGCAGATCGTGACCCCCGAAGGCGGTGTGGCACTCACCGAGCCGATCGTCTTCACCGCCCGGGTGAACGCCCTGGCCGGATTGGGTCAGGTGGTCACCGGCGTGGCCTTGCTTCTCCTGGCCACCTGGTGGGTCCATCACTGGCGGGGGCAGTTCCGCCGCCGACAGAACGACGTACTCGCCAGCACGACGCGCCACCCGAGTGGCGAGGGTCCGAGCTGAGACCCGACCACCAGTACTGTTGACTCGTGCCCACTTTTCCCCCCGGCGTCCGAGTGATCACCGACAGTTCGTGCGACCTACCGCAGGATCTGGCCGACTCCCTGGGCGTGCGCATCGTTCCACTCTTCATTCGCTTCGGCGACGAAGAACTGGTCGATCGCGACGATCTGTCGACGGCTCAGTTCTGGGCTCGATGCGCCAACGAATCCGACCTGCCCTCGACCGCTGCGCCGCCGCCGGGCCGATTCGAATCCACGATTCGTGAATTGGCGGCCGAAGGAGCCACCGGAGTCCTCGTCGTCTCGTTGTCCGGTGCATTGTCGGCGACTCTCCAGAGTGCCGAACTCGGAGCGGCCGGGGTCGGCGACCTGATTCCGTTGCGGGTGGTCGACAGCCGAACCGTGTCGATGGGCCTCGGCTCGATCGTGGTCGCCTGTGCCCGGGCCGGGCTCGAGGGACGCTCCCTCGACGACGTGACCACCCTGGCTCGTGACCTCGTCGATCGGTGTCAGGTCTGGGGAGCACTCGACACCCTCGACAACCTGAAAAAGGGTGGCCGAATCGGCGGCGCCAAGGCCATGGTGGCCTCGGTTCTCTCGATCAAACCGATCATCGAGGTCCGTGATGGTGTGGTTCAAGAGGGTGGAAAGCAGCGAACTCGCTCCAAGGCACTCGCTTTCTTGGTCGACAAGGTGCGCGAGAACGTGGCGTCACCCGGAATCACCCAATTGAGCGTCTTGCAAGCCGACTGCAGCGACGTCGATGCGTTCGTCGCTCAATTGAAGAGCGTGTATTCCGGAGAGATCATCGTCGGCGACATCGGTGCGGTGATCGGAACTCACGCGGGTCGCGGAACCATCGGTGTGGCGTTCTTCAACGCGTGAGAATTCGTCCCGTTTCGCAATTCCCCTGAATACGAGGCCTGCACAACTAGCGTTTCGAGTCGAGCATGTCGACGTCGGACAACACCCCACGGCCAGAGGCCGTCATCGCTGGTCGCTACCGACTGGACCGCCCGTGGGCTCACGGTGGAATGGCCGACGTCTGGAAGGCCACTGACCTCCAGCTTTCGCGCACGGTCGCCATCAAACTTCTGAAGCCACATCTCACGGCTGATCGCACGGTGGCCGAACGTTTCCGTCGTGAAGCGGTCGCCGCCGCGAGTCTCAACCACCAGAACATCGTCGCCGTGTACGACGCCGTCGAGGACAACGGTCGTCAGGCCGTCGTGATGGAGTTCATCGACGGCAAGTCGTTGCGCACTCTGCTCGACGAACGACACACACTCACGCCGCGATTGACCGTGCACATCGGTGCCGGCATCTGCGCAGCCCTCGACGCCGCCCACGCCAAGGGCATCATTCACCGCGACGTGAAACCGGGCAACGTCCTCGTCACCCGCGACGGACGCGTGATGCTCACCGACTTCGGTATCGCGAAGGCACTCGGCTCGGGTGAAGACCTGACGAGCGAGAACATCATGATGGGCACGGCGAAATATCTGTCGCCGGAGCAGGTGAGGGGTGACGAACTCGACCTGCGCGCCGACCTCTACTCACTCGGTCTCGTGCTCTACGAATGTCTGGCCGGCAAGGTGCCTTTCGTCGGCAAGAACGACACCGAAACCGCACTGGCTCGGTTGCAGAAGGATCCGACCGATCTCGGCTCGGTTCGCTCCGATGTATCGCCCCAGTTGTCGGCGGTGATCCATCGCATGATCGAGCGTGATCCCCGTCGCCGCTACTCGAGTGGAGCCGAAGCGCGAGCAGCCCTGCGAGCAGCACAGTCGGTCGACGGCAACGAGACGCCGAGCGACGCCGACCGAGATCGTGCCCGCCAAGCGCACCCGAGTGGCGATCGCACGCCGACACCCGGAAAGGTCATTCGCCCTCAGGGTCACACGCCGTCCAATCCTTCGCGTCCTCGACCTCCCGCCGAGACCGGGACACCGAGTCGCCCGACGCCGCGAAGCCCCCGCGTCTCACCCGTCGTGTGGGCCGGTGGAATCATCGCGGTTCTCGCGGTCATCGCACTCGTCGTGCGCGTCGTGGGCAACAGCGACGACGGAGCAGCGTTACCGCTACCGGCAGCCACGACTGCTCCGCCCGAGCCGACCGGACCACCGAGCATTGCCGGAGTGACGGCCTTCGACCCCGAAGGTGACGCCGTCGAGAACGACGGCGACGTGCGCTGGACCACCGACGGCGATCTCGGAACCATCTGGTCGACGGTTTGCTACAAGTCCCAGACGTTCGGCAGCAAGTCCGGTGTCGGTCTCATCGTGCAGTTGAACGAACCCAATCTGGCTCGTGTCGACGTCGAGATCACCAATTCGGCGTGGAAGGCCGACCTCTACGGATCCAACGTGGTGGGTAACGACGTGGTGTCGTGGGGAGAGCCGATCGCGCGCGGTTCGTCCGACGACGGACCGACTCTCATCGGAGTCACGTCGAGTCCGGTTCAGTACGTGATGGTGTACCTCCGCGAAGTAAGTCGCGATCCGGGCTGCAGTGACGCCAATCCGTATCGCGGCAACATCGCCGAGATACGTGTGTCGCCGGCACCGTGACCGACGACGAACTCGTCGAGCGAGCGCAAGAAGGCGACTCGGCTGCGCTCGAAGAACTGCTTCGCCGCCAACACCCTCGCCTACACGCGGTGTGCACCCGCATTCTCGGGCGGCGAGCCGACGCCGATGACGCTGCTCAGAACGCGCTCATCGCAATCGTTCGCGGACTTCCCAGCTTCGACGGACGTTCGGCTTTCTCCACCTGGGCCTATCGCATCGCCACCAACGCAGCACTCGACGAACTGCGGCGACGACGGCGACGACCCCAGCCTCGCCTCACCGAATCCGACGGTCGGTCCGATCCGGTCGATCGTCACTCCGACGACGCGATGCGCGCCCTCGAGAACCGCGAGGTCGTCGAGCGGGCTCTCGCCGCTCTTCCCGACGAGTTCCGGGTGGCAGTCGTCCTGCGTGACGTGGCCGACCTCGATTACGAGAGCATCGCCGCCGTCCTCGATGTCCCCATCGGCACGGTTCGTTCCCGCATCGCTCGGGGTCGAGCCCTGCTCGCCGACGGGGTCGGGAACCGAACCAGTGCGTCGGAACGTCAAACCTCCCCGGACGGAGATGAACGATGAACGACCCCACGCGACACTCCGGTTCCCTCCCCGAGCCGAGCCGCGACGCAACGAGTGACGTCGACTGGTGGGCGAGCCGTCTCGTCGACGGGGAGATCGCCTTCGCCGACGTTCCGGCCGATCTTCGACGCGAGGTCGACGGACGAGTCGCCGTGTTCGCCACCCAACGACGCACCATGTTGCGCTCGGCGGCCGATCATCACGTCGACACCCGAGTCGTCGATGCTGCAGTGACTGCAGCACTCGATCCACACGACGCGGTGGTCGTTCCTCTTCGACGTCGACTCGTTCCGTTCTTCGCCGTGGCGGCCGCATCGATCGCCGTCATCGCCTTCGGTGCGTCGGTGTTGCAACGAGACGACGACACCGACGTGGTCGCCCTCGATGCGTCGGTCGAGGTCGTCGCGTCTAGCGCTGTTCCCGCCATCGGTGACGAACCGGTCGAGAGAACGGTCGCGTCCGCACCCGGTGACGAGGAAAGCGCCGCCGCGATGTCTCTCGACAGCACCGTCGATTCACCGGATCAGGGTCCGGCATCGATGCCGGCGTCGGTGGTCGACATTGCGAACACCGACGAACTTGCCGACTTCACGCGCGAGTGGTGGACCGCTCCCCCGCCGACCGCCGACGGTGAGCCGATCTGTCGTGACGACCTCGGCCGACGCCCCGTAGCCGTGCGTTTGACCTTCGCCGGAGTCGAGACCGAGGTCTACTTCTCCCCCGAGCAGGGAGTGATGTTGCTCTCGATGGCCGACTGTTCGAAGTTGGCCAGCATCCTCCCCTGATCGCATCGTGCTCCGACGACATGACTCGCTAGCCTCGCCCTCATGGCTGGGAACCCGCTGAACGATCCGTACTGGGCATCCGACGTCACCGACACCATCGTCTCGACGATCGACAAGGTGCGTGATCGCACCACAACACCGGTCGTCATGATCGCACGTGGACTCGTGTTCGGACTTCTGTGCACCTTCCTCGGACTCTTCATCCTCGTCGTGTTCCTGGTGGGCCTGACGCGCGGAGTGATCGCGATCTTCGAAGCACCTCTCGATCACGACACCTCCGTATGGGTCTCGTACTACCTGATCGGTGGCGTATTCCTTCTCATCGGATCGATCTGCATGATCAAGCGTCAGAGTCGAGACGACGACTGATGGGTCAGCACCACCGCGTCATCATCATCGGATCGGGTCCGGCCGGACTCACTGCTGCGATCTACACGGCTCGCGCCAACCTCGCTCCTTTCGTGATCGAAGGCGAACCATCGAGCACGAGCGACCAGCCGGGTGGTCAGTTGATGCTCACCACCGAAGTCGAGAACTTCCCCGGGTTCCCCGAGGGAATCATGGGCCCCGAGTTGATGGGGCGCTTCAAGGAACAAGCCCAGCGTTTCGGTGCCACGTTCCTCACCGCCAAGGCGACCAAGGTCGAGTTCGGCCAGAAGCCCCTCAAGGTTCACGTGTACGACGACGTACACACTGGCGATGCGGTGATCGTGTCGACCGGAGCGCAGAGTCTGATGCTCGGCCTCGAGGCCGAAGAGCGACTCATCGGACACGGATTGTCCACCTGCGCCACGTGTGATGGTTTCTTCTTCCGCGGCAAGGAAATCGCCGTGGTCGGTGGCGGAGACTCGGCCATCGAAGAAGCGACTTTTCTCACCAAGTTCGCGTCCAAGGTGACGCTCATCCATCGCCGCGACACGTTGCGTGCGAGCAAGATCATGCAGGATCGTGCGCTCACCAATCCCAAGATCGAGATGCGTTGGAACAGCGCGGTCACCGAACTGTTCGGAACCGATCAACTCGAAGGAATTCAGCTTCGCGACACGGTGACCGGCGCCGAGAGTCGCCTCGACGTCGCCGGTCTGTTCATCGCCATCGGTCATCGACCCAACACCGATGTGTTCGCCGGTGTCCTCGACATGGAAGACAGCGGTTACTTGATCACGCGACCCGACTCCACGTACACCAACGTTCCGGGTGTGTTCGCGTGCGGAGACGTGAAGGACCACGTCTATCGACAGGCCATCACGGCGGCCGGCTCGGGCTGCATGGCGGCCATCGACGCCGAACGCTGGCTTGAAGCACAGCACTAGGTGCCTCGCGGTAACCTGTCGGCGACCGTTCCCGACAAAGGATTTCTCATGGCCGATGGCATCGTGACCCTCACCAGCAGCACATTCGACGAGACCGTCAACTCGGCGTCCACCGCCGTCGTGGTCGATTTCTGGGCCGAGTGGTGCGGACCGTGCAAGATGATCGCACCGATCCTCGGTGAGATCGCCCAGGAGAAGGCCGGTCAGGTGACGATCGCCAAGTTGAACGTCGACGATCACGGCGACATCGCCATGCGCTACAACGTCATGAGCATTCCGACTCTTCTCGTCTTCAAGGACGGCGAGCTGAAAAAGCGGATGGTCGGAGCCAAGGGCAAGGGTCAACTCCTGCAGGAGTTGGAGGAATTCCTCGGCTGATGGCCCTCTCGCCCGGAGATACGGGCGAGGACGTCCGCCGACTCCAGCGCCAACTCGGAGCGGCCGGCTTTCTCCCTGAGAGCGGAGTCGTTCCGGCGACCTACTGCTCAGGAACGGCATCGGCCGTGTCCGCCTTTCAAGCCGACCGAGGCCTACCCGTCACGGGATCATGCGACGACGACACGTGGCATGCATTGCTCGAGGCGTCGTGGTCCCTCGGTGATCGTCTGCTGATGCTGCGATCCCCCAACTTGCGTGGTGATGACGTGGCCGAGATGCAACGCCTCCTGTCTCGACTCGGGTTCGACTGCGGTCGGGTGGACGGCATCTTCGGGCCTCTCGCCGCGTCGTCGGTGCGTGACTTCCAAGAGAACGCGGGACTCGACGTCGACGGGGTGTGCCACACCCAAACAGTCGACATGCTGCGAGTTCTCTCCCGCCAGACGGGCGACGGCCCCGGTATCGCCACCATTCGTGACCTCGAAACTCTTCGTCAGGGTCAGCCCCTCAGCGCCACCCGCGTGGCCGTTGGTCAATTCGGAGGCATGAGCGAACTCACCGATGCGTTGATGTCATCGCTGCGCGACCACGGAGCCCAACTTCTTCACACCGAAGACACGACGGCCGCCGCCCAGGCTGCTCACGCCAATTTGTTCGGAGCCGAGGTCTACGTGGGTGTCGAAGAGAGTGCTGAACGCCGTGGGCGCGTGGCCTACTACGCCGTGCCGGCTTTCGAGTCGGCTGGTGGGCGATCACTCGCCCATCTCGTCGAACGTCATCTGCGAGACGTGGTCGGCGGCATCGACATCGTGGGGATGCGGCTGCCGATCCTGCGCGAAACCAAGATGCCGGCCGTCTTGATCTCACTGAGTCCCGTGATCGACCGACCCGAGCGAGCTCGTCGCATTGCGGACGCCTTGTTCTTGGCTTTGCTTGCCTGGTCGGCCTGATTTTTCACTGTTGTGAACCTGTGAATAGCGTCTGACCAGGTCAGACGGGAATTTACGACTAAACGGGCTCAATTATCAACAGAGTTATCCACAGGTTGTGCGAAACCCTCACGCGCGACATGACGTTGATACCGATTGCGTGGTCAACAGGTGTGTCAGTCGCCCGGAGGACCATCGACCATGAGTCGATAGAGGCGTTCGAGGTCGTCGAGATCGGCGAACTCGATCGTCACCGTGCCCTTCTTGTTGGCCATCTTCACCGACACTCGCGTGGCCAAATAGTCCCCGAGCATGTCCTCCAACTCGAGCAGTCCGGCTGGTGGCAGCGTGCGACGGGCGGGTGATCCTCCCCCGCTGGACGTTCCTTGTCCCGATGACGTCGACCCACCACTGTCACCACCGCGATCGCGAATGGCTTCCTCGACAGCGCGCACCGACCAGTGTTCGGTGGCCGCACGACGGGCCAATTGCTCCTGAAATGCCCGGTCAGGTGTTCCGAGCAGAGCTTTGGCGTGACCGGCACTCAGACGGCCGTCGGCCAGCAGCGCCTGAACGGCCGGGGGCAAGTTGAGGAGGCGCAGCGTGTTGGTGACAGCACTGCGGCTCTTGCCGACCCGTTTGGCCACGTCGTCGTGGGTGAGATGGAAGTCGTCGAGCAGTTGCTGGTAGGCCGAGGCTTCCTCGAGCGGCGAGAGGTCCTGTCGGTGCAGGTTCTCCACCAAGGCCTGCTCCACCGACGAGATGTCGTCGGTTTCCTTGATCACGGCGGGGACGGTGGGCAATCCCGCCCGTTGTGCAGCCCGCCAACGACGTTCGCCGGCAATGAGCTGGTAGGTGCCATCGGCGAGGCGTCGCACGAGAAGGGGCTGCAGAACACCGATCTCTTTGATCGACGCCGAGAGGTCGCTCAGGAGTTCTTCGTCGAAGTGAACGCGTGGCTGGTGAGGGTTGGGGACCAGGTCCCGAACCGGAATCTCGACCAGGGCCGGGCCACCGGACGGCGGGGGTGTATCAGTTCCTCCCCCGGGAATGAGTGAATCGAGCCCTCTACCGAGCGCTCCGCGGCGGGATGCCACCAGCGACCTCCTTTGCGACGAGTCGGTACGCCACGGCGCCCTTCGAGGACGGGTCGTACACGTTGATGGGCTTGTGGTGGGACGGCGCCTCCGACAAACGGACGTTGCGCGGGATCACGGTCTGGCACACCTTGTCGCCGAAGTGCTCCCGGACCTCGCTGACGACCTCGTTTGACAATTTCGCCCGGGAGTCGTACATCACACAGACGATGGTGCTGACTTCCAGGTCCGTGTTGAGGTTGCGCTTGACCAGGTCGACGTTGCGCAGGAGCTGCCCGAGGCCCTCCAAGGCGTAGTACTCGCACTGAATGGGGACCAGAACCTCACGGGCGGCGACCAGGGCATTGACGGTCAGAAGTCCAAGCGATGGGGGGCAGTCGATGATGACGAAGTCGTAGTCGTCCAGGACGGAATCGATCGCCTTCTTCAGGCGGGTTTCCCGGGCCATGGCCGGGACCAGTTCGATCTCGGCACCGGCGAGGTCGAGGTTGGCGGGGGCCACGAACAGATTGCGCACGGCGGACGGCTCGATGCAGTCCTCCATGGAGGCGTCATGCAGCATGACGTCGTACATCGACGTGTCCACGCCCCGGGTATCGACGCCCACGCCCGATGACGCGTTGCCCTGGGGATCGAGGTCGACGATGAGGGTTCGGTATCCCAACTCGGCCAGGCAGGCCCCCAAATTCACCGAGGTCGTGGTCTTGCCGACCCCACCCTTCTGATTGGCCACCGCAATGACCCGGGGTAGGGGGCGGCCCAGAGACGGGGGCGAACTGGATGCGGAACTGTCGCTCATGGAACCGAAAACACCTCGTGACGGACATCGACCTCGAGACCGGTGGTCGTGGGCGAATCGTACCGGAGGGCTGATCGGCGTGCGGGGTGAAACTCGGGGTCTTTCCTGTGACGCGCCGAAAATGTTCCACGTGGAACACTTCGACACTCATCGGATGACCATCCGGCGTCAATGTTCCACGTGGAACATGTCCGAGGGCGACACCTCCCGATGTTCCACGTGGAACATCGGGTCAGGAACGAGGGGTCACCCGCCGAAGACGGGCCACGCCCTCGACCACGCCCTCCAGCTCGAAACCTTGCTGGCGGACGTCCTCGACCATCCAGCGTTCGCCGTTGGAGTCCGGTGGTTCGGTCACCAGGAGCAGCCCGCCGGGGGAGACCAAGGGAGCCGCGTGCCCGGCGGTGTAGGCGGGGGAGCCGAAGCCCCGGCTGGTCGCCACATCCCACGTTCGGTCGGTGGGCAGATCGGCCACGTCTCCTGCCCAGGCTTCGATCCGGTCCCGGAGCCCCAGCCGACCGATCAATCGAGCCACGAGGTCAGTTCGTTTCTCCCGTCGGTCGACCAGGAGACCGGCCAACTCCGGGCGGCCCACGGCAATCACCAGACCCGGAATCCCGCCTCCGGTTCCTAGATCGATGAATGTGCGGGCCTGATCGGGGATGGCATCGACAAAGGCCCACGCCCGCTGAATGGCCTCCGCCACCGGGGTCGGCCCCAACATGCCGATGCGCTGGGCTTCACCCAGCGCATCGATCAAAATTGTCAGTTGGTGTTCCGATGGTCGAGACATCGGGACCGGGGGTCAGGCGCTCGGAGCGGCGCTGTCGGCCGGAGCAATGATCACCCGGCGATAGGGGTCCTCGCCCTCCGAGTGGGTCGAGATGTCCGTTCGTCCCGTCAGAGCGTCGTGAATGACCTTGCGGTCGGCCGACGGCATGGGTTCCAGGGCCCGGGCCGTTCCGGTCGACACGACCTCGTCGGCGACCTGGTTGACGAAACGGCTGAGCGCTTCTTTCCGCTTGGCTCGGTAACCACCGACGTCGACGCGCAGTCGGGTGTCGTGGTCGCCCATGCGGCGCTGGCTCACCACGCGGGTGATGTCCTGCACGGCCTGAAGGGTTGCCCCACGGGGCCCGACCAGCAATCCGAGGTCGTTGCCGTCGACTGCCACTTCGATCTCGTCGCCTTCGATGGTCGACGAGGCCGTGGCCGAGACGCCAAAGGCCGAGGTGAGACCCACGAGGAACTTCTCGGCCTCCGCGGCCACGGTGGCCGGGTCGGCGGCTGGGCGCGGGGCCCGGGAATTGTCGTCGCTCATCGATGTGCCCTTCTCGCTGGATGACTTCTGCGCCTCTCGGGGACGGCGCTCACGGGCCGCACCCTGCGGGCGGGGGCCAGCATCGGAGCGTTGCTTGTCGCCCCGACGTCGGTCTCTGCGTTCCACCTTAGGTCGTGGAGAACGGGGGCGAACGCGGGCCCGTACCCGGGCTTCTCCGCGGGTCCGGCCGAACAGGCCGGCCTTGGGTTCTTCCAGAATCTCGAATTCGGCGTCATCGTCGGCCACACCCAATTGATCGAGGGCGATGCTTTTGGCTTCGTCGATGGTTCGTCCGGTGGTTTCCACCCACTGCATGGGACAACCTCACTTCTTGGTCGGGGGTTTGGGGTGCCGCGGCTTTCCACCGGGCTTGGAGCGATTCGACGGTGTGGGACCACCCTTGGTCCCCGACGAACCTCCCTTGGCTGCACTGCCCTTGGGCGGAGTGACCCGCTTGCTGGTCGGGCGATTGGCAGCCTGATCTTGTTTGGCCTTGGCGGCCTCTTGCTTCAGCTGACCGAAAAGACCGGTGCCACCACCGTCTTTCTTGGCCATTTCACGCGCGGTGGCGCTGGCGGCCTGGGCCTGACGACCGAGCGAATCGTCGCCTTTGTAGAAGCGCCGGGTCACGTAGGCCTGCTGAGCGATGCGAACGATCGTCTGAGCGATGTAGTAGATGACCAGACCGACCGGGAAGAAGATCTGGAAAACACCGAACACGACCGGCAGGTACTGCATGATCTTGGCCTGGGTCGCCGACATCGTGGGCGACACCGTGCGCGATGCGATCATGCGCTGCTGCAGGTAATACATGCCCATGAGAGCAATCACCAGCAGGGCGTACACGATCCCCTTGCCAGGATCGTCCTGCAACACTTCGATCGGGCGAAGCGACAGATCGAGTCCCCACGACAACATTTCCTTCTTGTTGTCGAGGCTGGCGTAGAGCTCACCGGACTTGGAGATGTAGTCGGGGTCGAAGGTTCCGTCGTCACCGCGACTGGTCAGACCGTTCAGAACACGGAACATGATGATGAAGATCGGCATCTGAGCCAGAAGCGGCAGACACGAGGCCAACGGATTGACCTTGTGCTCCTGGTAGAGCTTCATCATTTCTTCGTTCATCTTCTGTCGGTCGCTGCGGTATTGCTGCTGAATACGGCGCATTTCCGGTTGCACGCGCTGCATTTCGAGCATGCCCTTCGTGCTCTTCAAAGTGAGCGGGAAGATGAGCATCATCACGACGAGAGCCACCAGCGAGATCGCCAAGATGTAGTTCGAGGTGAAGGAATAGAACTGGCTGATCAGCCAGGCTGCTGCTTGAAACATGTCAGGTCGCCCTTCCGATGGGGTGGGAACTCGCGGGAGAAGAACACGAAGAGTGGTCGTGAGCGCACTCTGTGCGCTCGGGGACGGGATCGAACCCCGACGGACCGAAAGGTCGACACCGCACCAAGCGACGAGCGGTCAACCAGGTGCCCCGACCGGCACCGTGAACCATGACGGCCTCACGGGCGTATTCCGAGCACGAGGGGAAGAACCGACACGGGGACGGGCGGCCTTCGCGACCGCGCTGATAACCCTCGATGGCTCGCAACAGAAGACTCTTCACGCCGATGCACCGCCCGGTGCAGTGATGCGGGCCGTGATGCGCTGCACCGCCACGGACAATTCCTCGAACGAGGGTTCTCGCACGGTGTCGCGGGACAAACCGAACAGGTAGAGGCCCGGGGCCATCGATGTCGAGCCGAGGATGTGGCGTAACCGGCGGCGGATGCGGTTGCGGGTGACCGCCGTGCCCGCGAAACGACCGATGGCGAAAGCCACCTGGGGCGTGTCACGGGACGGGTCGAGAAGCATCATGCACCAAAGGGCTCCGCTACGAACACGTGTTCCCTCCTGGCGCAACCGCCGGAAGTCGTGTCCGAGGCGCAGTCGGTCGATCAAGCCGAAAGACGGTGGCGGCCCTTGAGGCGACGTGCTTTCAGCACGGCCCGACCGGCGCGAGTCGACATACGAGCGCGAAAGCCGTGCTTCATCGACCGGCGCTTCTTGTTGGGTTGGTACGTACGCTTCACAACAGACTCCTCAGTGTCCGCCCAGACAACGGGCGATGGCGGACGGTCGGCACGAAACCGACGTATCGGCGCAGGCTACGGGGGTCGAACCGCCTGGGGCAACCCAAGGGACACGCCCGGGAAAAAGAAGTTCGAGCCGTCGCCACGGAGCCCCGTTTCTCCGACTATCCACAGCCTGCTATGGTCGCATTTCCCTGACCGCGCCTCAGGGAACTTCGGTTCCCGACGGCGGTGATACACCAGGTCAGGCCAAGATTTCAATCGATGATCGCCCGTCCACAAGTTGTGGATACCGCTGTGGACGGGGGAGCGCCGTGAGGGGGGAACCGCAGGTGGAGAGCCAGGAGAACATGTGGACAGCGGTCTCGCAATTGTTGCGAGCGCAGGTCTCCGATGCGGTCTGGTACTCCACGTTCAACGACGTGCACGCCCTCCCGAGCGATGACCGCACCCTTCGCCTCGCCGTCCCGAGTGGAACCGTCCGCGACAAGATCCAGTCCCGTTATCTGCCCCTGGTCCTCGACGCCCTGACCGAGATCGGCGCCGGTGGCCGCCAGCTCGAAGTCGATGTGGTGGCGCCGCTCGATCAGTCGCCGACCCCAGTCGAGTACGTCGACACGACGCCCACCCCCAACGGAACCGCCACGGCGACTCTCACCCGCACGGCGGTCGTCGAGACGCCGGCCGAGCGCGCCGGTCTCAATCCCCGGTACACCTTCGAAACCTTCGTTCGTGGTGCATCGAACAGCTTCGCCCTCGCGGCCGCCCAACGAGTGGCCGAAACCCCGGCGCGGAGTTACAACCCGCTCTTCATCTATGGATCGGCCGGACTGGGCAAGACGCACTTGCTCCACGCGATCGGCCACTACGTATTGCAGAACTACAGCCACTACCAAGTGCGCTACATCACCACCGAAACCTTCCTCAACGAGTACGTGGACGGCATCCGAAACGCCTCGATCGCCAACTTCAAACGCCGCTATCGAGACATCGACGTGTTGCTGATCGACGACATCCAGTTCATGGAGGGCAAGGAAGGTCTGCAGGAAGAGTTCTTCCACACGTTCAACTCGTTGCACGGCGCGAACAAGCAGATCGTCATCTCCTCCGACCGGGTGCCCGATGCGATCCCCAACCTCGAGGAGCGTCTCATCGGTCGATTCCGATGGGGGTTGATCACCGACGTGCAGCCCCCCGACCTCGAGACCCGTCTGGCGATTCTTCGCAACAAGGCCGAGCGGGAAGGGACGGAGTTCCCGGCCGATGTGCTCGAATTCATCGCTTCCAAGGTGACGTCGAACATTCGCGAACTCGAAGGCGCCCTCATTCGGGTGAGCGCCTACGCCAGTCTCAATCGGGTCGACATGACCGTCCAGCAAGCCGAGCGTCTTCTCGAGGACCTCCTGACCGATCAGGCCCCGAAACACCGAACCGACGAGGAACTTCTGGCCGAGATCGCCCGATTGCTCGGGTTCAGTGTCGACGCTCTGCGAGGCAAGAGCCGCCAGCGACCCTTGGTGGCCGCGCGGCAGGAGGCCATGTACGTGTTTCGCGAACTCACCGATCTGTCGTATCCGGCCATCGCCCGTCTCTTCGGCGGGCGCGATCACACCACCGTGATCCACGCCGTGGAGAAGATCCAGCGTTTGATGAAGGAACGTACGCAGACCTACGACCAAGTCACCATGCTCATCCGCACACTGAAATTGGGATGATGAAGGCCGATCGAGGAACTGCGATGATGGGGACGACGATGTGGACGCGCTGTGGTCGAAGAGGGGTGTGGCCTGTGCACAACTCGAGGTTGTCCACCGACGCGCTGGTCGGCGGACCGCGAGGTGTGGACGTCTGTGGACGAGTGTGCGCGCACGGAAACGTTCGTCACGCTGGTCGAACCACCCTTCGTCCACAATCCACAGGTCTTATTACTGACATCAGTTCGAAACATGTCCGGACGATGACGACAAGCGCAGGCTTGAAGAGCACGGGGAGGAATGAGTCGTGAAGTTCCGTTGTGAACGTGACGTCGTGGCCGATGCGTTCGGAGCGGCCAGTCGAGCTGCAACGGGTCGGGCCACCAACCCGACGTTGTCCTGTTTGCGTCTCGTGCTCGCCGGATCGCAGTTACGAATCACGGGAACCGACGGTGATCTCACGATCGAGGCGGCGGTCGAAGTCGCCGGTGGTTCCGATGGCGTGGTCTTGATTCCGGCCAAGTTGGCCAGTGAAGTCGTTCGTTCGCTTCCGTCCGGTGCCGTCGAGATCGAAACGAGCGGCGACAAGGTGTCGATTTCGGCCGGACGCGTCAACTTCTCCGTGCCCACCGGAGCCGAAGGTGATTTCCCGAAATGGACCGGGTCGGTCGGCAGTGGTGTGTCGGTTCCGGCCGCTGAATTCGCCGAAGCCTTGAAGCAAGTCGTTCGGGCAGCGAGCACCGACGACGCGCGTGGTGTGCTCACGGGTGTCCTCGTCACGAGCGTCGACGGAGTGTTGCGATTGGTGGCCACCGATTCGTATCGGTTGGCCATTCGCGACATCGCCGCATCGGTTCTCCCCGACGGATCACGTTTCGTCGTGCCGGCTCGCGCACTCAACGAGCTGCAACGTTTGCTCGGTGGAGCCGAAACGGTGTCGATCGACATCACCGACAACGATGCGACATTCACGATCGGCTCGACACGACTCGTGACCCGATTGATCTCCGGAACCTTCGCCGACTACCAACGTCTGATCCCGCCGAGCCCGCCCAACACGCTGTTGGTGTCGCGCGACGCCCTGATCGAATCGATTCGACGTGTGAAGTTGGTGGCGCGTGACCCGATCGGAACCCCGCTCAAGGTCCGTATGTCGACCGATGGAGTCACGTTGCGAATGGTGAGCCAGGACAGTGGCGAAGCCGTCGAGAACATCGAGGCCGATCTCAAGGGCAACGAGATCGAGATGTCGTTCAACAACGAACTTCTCGCCGCCGGAATCGATGCCTGTCCGACCGACATCGTGTCGATTCAGACGAGCGAGCCGGGCAAACTCGCGGTCATCCGTCCGGTCATCGACGGTGACAGCAAGAAAGCCAATTACACGTACCTGCTCATGCCGCTGCGGGCCTGATGTTCATCGAGCAACTCGAGCTCGTCGATTTCCGCAATTACGAACGGGCGACCTTCGCCCTCACATCAGGTGTCACCGCCGTCGTTGGCCGGAACGCTCAAGGTAAGACCAACGTGGCCGAAGCGATGGCCTTCTTGGCCACGCTCGACAGTTTTCGGCAAGTTCCTCCACAAGCTCTCGTGCGCAACGGCAGTGAAGAGGCCTTCGTGCGCGCCACGATCAAACACACCGACGGGCGTGAACTACTCGTCGAAGTGTCGATTCCACGGCAAGGTCGAATCACCGCGCAGGTGAATCGACAACGGCTCGCCCGTACTCGCGAACTTCTTGGCGTTCTCCGCGTCACCGTGTTCTCACCCGACGATCTCGAACTCGTGAAAGGGGCCCCGTCCGAGAGGCGTCGTTACCTCGACGACACGGCAGTGGCCCTCGCAGTGAAGAACGATGCGTTGCGTCTCGATCTCGAGCGTGTGTTGAAGCAACGCAACACTCTGCTGCGCCAGTGCAACGGTCGTCTGACCGACGAGGTCGCGTTCTCGCTCGACGTCTGGGACGAACGTCTGGCCGCCGTGGCCGACGAGGTGGGTCAGGTGCGGGCCACCCTCGTGGCCCGTTTGCAGCCCCGCGTCGACGAGGCCTATCAGCGGATCGCCGGACAGGCCACGGCCATCGGGCTGCGCTACGAACCTGAATGGCGTCGACGGGGGATGGCGGCCGCTCTTGCCGCGTCCCGATCCGACGACGTGCGTCGTGGGGTGTCGACCATCGGCCCGCACCGAGACGACCTGGAGTTGACGATCGGCACCATGCCGGCTCGGACCCACGCCAGCCAAGGTGAGATGCGGTCGCTCGCTCTCGCCATGCGCTTGGCCGCCCACCGCCTCGTGACCGAGGAGACCGACATGACACCCCTGCTGGTCCTCGATGACGTCCTGAGCGAACTCGACCCTGACCGGTGTCGAGCCTTGTTGGAACACCTTCCGGCTGGGCAAGTGGTCATCACGACCGCCAGCCCTCTTCCGGATGCCGCCCGGCCCGATCGCATCCTGCGCATCGATTCCGGGGTGGTGACGTCGTGAGTTCCGATCCGCGGCCCCTCTCGGAGTCCATGGATCGCCTCTTGGCGTCCCTTCGCGGGGGCGACCGGGCCACGACGGTGTCGGTGTTCTCCCGATGGTCGGAATTGGTGGGCGATCAGGTGGCGGCTCACTGCCGTCCGATGAAGCTCGACGGGGGAGTTCTGGTGGTCGAGGTCGATGATCCGGCCTGGGCGACCCAGATGAAGTTCTTGCAGTCCGAGGTCGTGGAGCGCCTCCGAGAGGGCGGCGGCATGGCGGTCGAACGGCTCGACATCACCGTGGCTCGACGGCGCTGAGGCCACCCCGTCGGACGGGTGGTCGGGACCCGCTCGGATCCCCTGTTCCTGGTGTCGTCGGAAGGGTACGTTTTCCCTGCTCAGAGGGCCTGTTTTGCCACGATTTCGGACCGTCTGTGAGGTAGGATTTCGAGCGTTACCACGGCTCACTTTCGCCCTGTGTCGACCAGCGTCGCTCACAGTCCCGAAATCACGCCATCCCCACATCTGAGGTACCTGTGACCAGCAAGAACGCGACCCCCACCGCCGATTACGGCGCGAAAGACATCCAAGTTCTGGAGGGGTTGGATCCGGTGCGCAAGCGACCGGGCATGTACATCGGTTCCACCGGCCTGGCCGGCCTTCATCACCTGATCTGGGAAGTGGTCGACAACTCGGTCGACGAGGCGATGGCGGGCTTTTGCACCCGGATCGGCGTGACCATTCTCGAGGACGGCGGATGTCAGGTCGACGACAACGGTCGCGGTATTCCCGTCGATCCGTACCCGTCGGGCCCGCACAAGGGAAAGAGCGCGGCCGAAGTGGTGCTCACCGTGTTGCACGCCGGCGGAAAGTTCGGCGGCGAGGGATACAAGGTGTCGGGCGGACTCCACGGTGTGGGCGTGTCGGTCGTGAACGCCTTGTCGAAACGACTCACCATCGAGATCGACCGCGACGGCAAGCGCTACGAGCAAGAGTTCCGCAACGGTGGCAAGCCGCAAGGCAAGTTGGGTGCAACCGGTTCCACGCCGGCGCGTGGACGCAAGACCGGCACCACCGTGTCGTTCTGGCCCGATCCCACGATCTTCGCGTCCGAAGGAACCGAGTTCGTGGCGCGTACCGTGCTCGAACGTCTGCAGACGATGGCCTTCTTGAATCGCGGTCTCGAGATCGTGTTCAAGGACGAGCGAGCGGGCAAGGAACAAGAAGTCACGTTCCAGTACAAGGGCGGCATCGTCGACTTCGTCAAGCACCTCAACCAGTCGAAAGAAGCACTCTTCTCCAAGGTCGCCCACTACGAGGACGAAGAAGAAGGACAAACCCTCGACATCGCGATCCAGTGGAACACCGGATACCACGAAGGAATTCACGGCTACGCGAACGGCATCAGTACCACCGAAGGTGGAATGCACGTCGAAGGTTTCAAGACCGCTCTCACGAGTGTCGTCAACAAGTACGCGCGGTCACGCGGCCTCTTGAAAGAGAAAGAGGACAACCTCCTCGGTGAAGACATTCGCGAGGGCATCACGGCCATCGTGTCGGTGAAGTTGTCCGAACCGCAGTTCGAAGGCCAGACCAAGGCCAAGTTGGGCAACGTCTCGATGCGTTCGTTCGTGCAGAAGGCGACCAACGAGCGGTTGACCGAGTGGCTCGACGAGAACCCGACCGAAGCCAACAAGGTGGTGAAGAAGGCGCAGGCCGCGGCTCAAGCGCGCGTCGCCGCCAAGAACGCTCGTAACGCCGTGCGTCGAAAGACCGCGCTCAGTGGGGCTGGTATGCCCGACAAGTTGAAGGACTGCACGAGTGGCAATCCGGAAGAGAGCGAGATCTTCATCGTCGAAGGCGACTCGGCCGGCGGCACCGCCCTCGACGCTCGTGATCCCCGCACTCAGGCGATCCTGCCGATCCGCGGCAAGATCCTGAACGTCGAACGAGCCCGACTCGACAAGATGTTGAAGAACGCCGAAGTCACGGCGCTCGTGACCGCCATCGGCGGTGGTGTGGGCGACGAGTTCGACTCCACGAAGTCGCGCTATCACAAGATCATCATCCTCGCCGACGCCGACGTCGACGGCAGCCACATCCGCACGTTGCTGCTCACGTTCTTCTTCCGACAGATGCGCCCGCTCGTCGAGGCCGGCTACGTGTACATCGCGCAGCCGCCGCTGTATTCCACCGAGATCGGCAAGGAAAAGATCTATCTCAAGGACGATCTCGCCAAGTCGCGTTTCCTCGAGGAACACCCCAACCACAAGAAGGAATTCCAGCGCCTGAAGGGCCTCGGCGAGATGGACTGGGAGGAACTGCGCTCCACCACGATGGAAGCCGGATCGCGAACTCTGTTGCAGGTCACCGTCGAAGAGGCCGCGCTCGCCGACGAAGTGATGAGTGTTCTCATGGGCGACGACGTCGAGAGTCGCAAGCACTTCATTCAGACCAACGCCAAAGACGTGAGGTTCCTCGATATCTGATGGCTTCCAAGAAGACACCCCCGCCCCCCGCCGAAGACGCCACTCCCGAAGAACCGATCATTCCCGTGCAGCCCGTCGCGCTGCAGGACGAGATGGAGCGCTCGTTCCTCGACTACGCGATGTCGGTCATCATGTCGCGCGCTCTGCCCGACGTTCGCGACGGACTCAAGCCGGTGCACCGCCGCATCATCTGGGACATGGAGGAACAGGGCTTCCGCCCCGACCGTCCGTTCGTGAAGTCGGCCCGTGTCTCGGGCGACACCATGGCCAAGTATCACCCGCATGGTGACAGCGCGATTTACGACGCTCTCGTGCGAATGGCGCAGCCTTTCTCGTTGCGGCATCCGCTCATCGATTTCCACGGGAACTACGGATCACCCGACTTCGGTCCGGCCGCCAGTCGCTACACCGAATGTCGACTGCATCCGCTCGCGATGCAGTTGCTGGCCGACATCGACGAGAACACGGTCGACATGGTCGCCACGTACGACGGAAGTCGTGAAGAGCCCACCGTTCTGCCGGCCCGCTTCCCCAACCTGCTCGTCAACGGCAGTCAAGGCATCGCGGTCGGCATGGCCACGAACATCCCGCCGCACAACCTGGGAGAAGTGATCGACGCGTGCGTCCACGTGTTGTTCACACCGTCGGCCACATCCGACGACCTGATGGAGTTCGTGAAGGGGCCGGACTTCCCGACCGGTGGGGCGATCCTCGGTCGCTCCGGCATCATCGACGCTTATCGCACGGGACGCGGAAGCATCAAGATGCGCGCGACGGCGACCATCGAAGAGGGCAAGCGCGGTGGCATGCAGATCGTCATCACACAGTTGCCCTATCAGACGAGTTGTTCGGCCATTGCCGGACGAATCCAGGAACTCGTCGACGCCGGTGAGATCGACGGCATCGCCGACGTGAACGACGGGTCGTCGGGTGGCAAGACCAACCTCCAGATCATGTTGAAGCGCGATGCCAACGCCAACGTGGTTCTCAACAACCTCTTCAAGCTCACGCAGTTGCAGACCAGCTTCGGTGTGAACATGGTGGCTCTGGTCGACGGCGTTCCACGTCAACTCACGCTCGCCGACGCGATCAACGGGTACCTGCGACATCAGGTCGAGGTTCTGACGCGTCGGACCCAATTCCGTCTCGACAAGGCGCAACGTCGCGCCCACCTGCTCGAAGGCCGTATCAAGGCTCTGAACGTGATCGACAAGATCATCAAGCTGATCCGCGAGAGCGAGGACGCGGGCAGTGCCAAGACGCAGTTGATGGCCAAGCCGTACGAGTTCACCGAAGTTCAGGCGATCGACATCCTCGACATGCAGCTGCGCCAACTCACGCGGTTGTCGCGCATCGATCTCGAGGCCGAGATCGCCGATCTCACTCAGCGGATCGCCGAACTCCAGTCGATCCTGGCCGACGACGTGAAACTGCGGACGGTCATCAAGGACGAGTTGCTGGCCATCAAGGAAGAGTTCGCCACACCGCGCGTCTGTCCGATCACTCTCGACGCCGGTGAAATGAGTCTCGAAGATCTCGTGGACGACACCGAACTCGTGGTCGTCATGACCGAGGCGCAGTACGTGAAGTCGGTCCAGGCCTCGAACTTCAAGACGCAGGGTCGCGGCGGCAAGGGCGTGACCGGCGCCAAGTTGAAAGCCGACGACATCGTGAAGCACGTGATCTTCACGACCGCGCACGCGTATCTGCTCTTCTTCTCGAATCGTGGCAAGGTCTACCGACTTCGCGCTCACGATCTCCCCGAACGCGAGCGGGCCGCCAAGGGTGTCCCCATCGTGAACCTGCTTCCGTTGCAGGCCGACGAGACCATCGAAGCGATCATCGACACCCGTGACTTCGCCGCTGAGCGCTATCTCTTCTTCGCCACCCGCGACGGCGTCGTCAAGAAGACACCCTTCAACGAGTACGACAAGGCTCGGCGAGACGGCTTCATCGCTCTCAATCTCCGAGAGGGCGACGAACTGGTACGCGTCATCGAGACGTCGGGTACCGACGACATCTTCATGGTGGCACGCTCCGGAATGACTATCCGTTTCTCCGAGTCCGAGGTGCGTGCCATGGGTCGCGCGGCGGCTGGTGTGCGCGGAATGAAGTTGCGAGCCGGTGACAAGGTGGTCAGTGTCGACGTCGCTCGCGACGAAGCGGCGATTCTCATGATCACCGAGGCCGGCTACGGGAAGCGCACGCAACTCGACAAGTTCAACCGCCAAGGCCGTGGTGGCATGGGTGTGCGCGGTATCCAGATCAAGGAGAAAAAGGGCTACGTCGTCTCGGCCTTCATGGCCGGAATCGACGACGAGATCGTGGCCGTCACCTCGGGCGGATCGACCATCCGGACCCAGGTGCGAACCATTTCGTCTCAAGGTCGAACGGCGACCGGAGTGCGAGTGATGTCGGTCGAAGATGGACAATCCGTCTCGTCGGTCGCTCTGATCATCGCCCACGACGACGAAGACGAGTGACGTCAGCGCGCGACTCGGGTCAGATCGGTGTGTTGGTCGTCGCCTTGGCGGCGGTGTCGCTCGTCGTCGTGCAGGGCATGGTCCGTTTCGGTGATGCTCTCGTCGATGCGGCGCGGGCGCAGAGCGCGGCCGATGCCGTTGCTCTCGCGGTTGCAGCTGGTCGATCCGATCTGACTGCGGTTCTCAGTGAAGGCCTGGCCGCGGACGTCGTGAGCATCGACATCGGTGTCGACGTGACGGTTCGAATGGCGGTCGATGGACGCACGGCAATGGCCCGAGCGGCGTCCACACCGTGACGGAATCTTCTACGCTGACGACGTGACCGACTCGCGTGATCCGTTGTTCATCGTTCCGGCGGTTCAGCCGGACGAGGAGTCGACGACGCCATCGTCGGCCCCGACCACCGCGTCGAGATCGACCCAGCCGCTGATTCGCCGCCGAGCGCGGCGCGTGCGTCGCACCACCCGCACTCTGCGGTACATCGACCCCTGGAGCGTTCTGCGGGTGACGGCGATGTTCCACGTGGTTCTTTACGTGATCCTGCTCGTGACCGGAGTTCTGCTGTGGAACGTGGCCAACACCACCGGAACCGTCGACAACGTCGAGCGCTTCATGGAAAGTTTCGGTTGGGAGTCGTTCGAATTCGACGGCGGGGAGATCTTCCACCAGGCCTGGATCCTGGGCATCTTCCTCGTGGTCGGACTCACGGGTCTGGCGGTGCTCGTCGCCGTCACCTTCAATCTGATCACCGACGTGGTGGGCGGCATTCGGGTGATGGTGCTCGAAGACGTGATCGACGATGGGGAGTCGGTGCCGAGCCCCGAATCTCGAGGGCTCGGATCCTGGTTGAGGACTCGGCGAACCGACCGATAGGGTGACCCGTCGCTGGGGCTATAGCTCAGTCGGTTAGAGCGCATCCCTGATAAGGATGAGGTCACAAGTTCGATTCTTGTTAGCCCCACCAGCAGTTTCATCTCGGAGTCGTCGAGCGG